>NZ_JBVVPQ010000051.1:0-53187 GCF_055811695.1 Bradyrhizobium sp. MI1.3
CGGTGATGATCTTGAGCTGGCTGGCGGTGACGCTCGCCGCGGTGGTGGTGAAGCGCAGTCCGTAGCCCGGATGGAGCCAACGGGTCGGCGCGAAGCGCCGCCCGATGACAGGCTCCGCGCAATCCGGGAGAGCTTGCGCGGGTAGATTCCCGGATTACGCTGCGCTCCATCCGGGCTACGGACTGCGCTTCACCACCACCGCGGCGAGCGTCACCGCCAGCCAGCTCAAGATCATCACCGATCCACCGGTCGGCGCTGCATAGGGAAACAGCGAATGGCCGGCATATTGCCGCAACGTGAGGTCGCCCGCGAACAGCGCGGCGCCGGCTGCGAAGCCGGACGCGGCGATGATGCCAATTCCGTCGTGCAGAAGGCCGCGCCCGAGCAGGGCGACGGCCGCGAGTATGGCGGTTGCATGAAACAGCAGCATGGCACTTGCGGCGGCGAGCCGGCTCGCATCGCCGCCATGCGCGGAAGCCGCGGCCAGCGCGACGCCGGCGGCGCCCATCACGCCGGCAAGCCCGATCAGCAGGCGGAATGCCGTCATTACGAGGTTCGCTCTTCCAGCAACTTTGCGATCGCTGCGCGCAGCTCGGCCATGCCGGTCGCGCTCCGCGACGAGGTCGCGAGCACGTTGGGGAACGCCGCCGGACGCTTGGCGAGCGCGGCCTCGGTCTCGATGATGCGCGATTGGAGCTCGGTGGCCTTGATCTGGTCGGCCTTGGTCAGCACGATCTGGTAGCTGACCGCGGAGCGATCGAGTGTCTTCAGGACTTCGAGATCGACGTCCTTGAGGCCGTGCCGCGCGTCCACCAGCACGTAGACACGCGCGAGGCTGGCGCGTCCGAGCAGGAATTTGTGGATCAGCTCGGTCCAGGACGCGACCTGGCTCTTCGGCGCTTTGGCGTAGCCATAGCCGGGCATGTCGACGAGGCGCAGTTCACTTTTCCCGGGGACCTCGAAGAAGATCAGCTCCTGGGTGCGGCCCGGGGTATGCGAGGTGCGCGCGAGCGCGTTGCGCCCGGTCAGCGCGTTGATCAGGCTGGACTTGCCGACATTGGAGCGGCCGGCAAAGGCGATCTCCAGCCCCGCCATCGGCGGCAGCGTTTCAGTCGAGGGCGAGGCCCAGATGAACTGCCAGTCGCGCGTGAACAGCTTCCGCCCGACCTCGATCAGCTTCGCATCCTTGTCGTCATTCATGCGAAGGCTTTCTGTTTGTCCGCGTCATTGCGAGCGAAGCGAAGCAATCCAGAAATGCGTCCGCGGAGGGACTCTGGATTGCTTCGTCGCTCGCTCCTCGCAATGACGACCGCTACGTCGCCTTCTTCGCGAACGTTGCCTTGAGATTGTCGAACAGCTCCACCTTCACGCCGTTGCGGCGCATGATGAAGCTCTGCTGCAGCACCGAGAGCGTGTTGTTCCAGGCCCAGTAGATCACGAGGCCTGCCGGGAAGCCCGCCAGCATGAAGGTGAAGATCAGCGGCATCCAGTTGAAGATCATCTGCTGCGTCGGATCCGGCGGCGTCGGATTCAACTTCATCTGGAACCACATCGTGATGCCCATGATGATCGGCCAGATGCCGAGCGCCAGGTAGTGGCCGAACACCGGGATAGTGGTCGGATCGAACGGGATCAACCCGAACAGAGTGAACAGGTTGGTCGGGTCCGGCGCGGAAAGATCCTTGATCCAGCCGAAGAACGGCGCGTGCCGCATCTCGATGGTGACGAACAGCACCTTGTACAGCGAGAAGAACACCGGGATCTGGATCACCACGGGAAGACAGCCGGCGACCGGATTGATCTTCTCCTTGCGGTAGATCTCCATCATCTCCTGCTGCTGCTTCACCTTGTCGTCAGGGTAGCGCTCCTTCAGCGCCTGAAGCTGCGGTTGGACCGACTTCATCTTCGCCATCGAGGCGTAGGACTTGTTCGCCAGCGGGAAGAACAGGAGCTTCACGATCACGGTCACGAGCAGGATCGAGATGCCGAAATTGCCGAAGAAGCGGTAGAAGAAGTCGAGGCCGAGGAACATCGGCTTGGTGATGAAGTAGAACCAGCCCCAGTCGATCAACAGATCAAAATGGTTGAGGCCGAGTTCCTTGTTGTAGCCGCCATGGCCGGCGAGCGGGAAGTTGATGCCGACGACGCTGGCTTCCTTGGCGCCGGCGAACAGCCGCGCGTTCGCGGTCGCGGAGCCGCCGATCGCGACAGTGACGGGATCGAGCAAATAATCGGTCTGGTAGGTGTGGACGTTGCCGCTCGGGTTCGACGAGAAGCGCGCCTGAATTTGCGCACTGGTGTCCGGCAGCAGCGCCGAGGCCCAGTACTTGTCGGTCATGCCGAGCCAGCCATTGGTGGCCTTGAAGTTCACCGTCCGGGCTTCGTCGATTTTCTTGTAGGCGTATTCCTGCAAGCCATCGAGATAGCCGATCAGGCCTTCATGCAGGATGTAGTAGCCGGAGACCTGCGGCGTGCCGTGGCGCGAGATCAGCGCGAACGGATAGAGCGTGACCGGCGCGTTGCCGACATTGCTCACCTCGTCCTTGACGGTGAAGAGGTAGTGGTCGTCGACCGCGATGGTGCGGCGGAAGCTGAGGCCTTCGCCATTGTCCCATTTCAGCACCACCGGCGTGGTCGGCGTCAGGCTGCCGCTGCCGTCCTGCTTCCAGACGGTCTGCGCGTCCGGCAGTTTCGCCGTCACGCCCGTCGCCGGCACCCAGCCGAACTCGGCGTAATAGGGCTCCGCGGTACCCGAGGGCGAATACAGAATGATCGGCGGTGACTTCGGGTCGACCGTTTCGCGGAATTGCACCAGCGCGACATCGTCGATGCGGCCGCCCTTCAACGAGATGCTGCCGGCGATTCGCGGCGTCTCGATCTTCACGCGCGGGCTGGCAGCAATCGCAACGTCGCGGGCAACGACCGGCTGGGCTTGCTGGTTCGCGCTCGGCGTCGCCGGCTGGGCCGTGCTGCCGGCCTGCGGCGCGGCGCCCGGCGTCGCGGAAGCCGTCGGCTGCGGCGTGCCCTTCTGCAGTTCGGCCTGCGCCTGTTGCTGGGCGCGCTGCTTCTCCATCGCCGGCATGTTGTAGAAATACTGCCAGGCGATCAGCACGAAGCCCGACAGAATGACGGCGAGGATGGTATTGCGGTTGTCGGTCATCATTCTCTCGTCATCAATCCGGTTTGCGGCTGGTCGCAGGAGCGGGGCCGGGCTTTGAGCCGTCGGTTGTTGGGCTGCTTTTTGAGCCGCGTCCCTTGCGCGTATGCCGTGCGGGCTTCGCGAACGCTATGCGCAGATCGTCGAGCATGGTGGCGAAGTCGCGCGAGAGCGCGTCCCTTCGGCCGACCAGCACATAATCATGATGGGGCTGCATCGACACCGGATCGAGCCGATTCACCAGTTCGCGAAGCCGGCGCCGGATGCGATTGCGCTCGGGAGCGTTGCCGTTCTTTTTGGTGACGGTGAAGCCGATCCGGACCGGGCCGCTGTCGTCTCGGCCATGGTTTTGGCGGTCAAGGCTTCGGCGGTCAAGGCTTTGCAGGACGAACGCGGGACTACTCACCCGCGCGCCATTGGCAACGGCGAGGAAATCCGCTCGCTGCCTCAGCCGATCCATGATGAAATCCCAAAAAGGGGGTCCGGCTCAGGCGCTCAGACGCTTGCGGCCGCGGGCGCGGCGGGCGGCGAGCACCTTTCGGCCGCCGGCCGTGGCGAGACGGGCACGGAAGCCGTGACGGCGCTTGCGCACCAGTTTGCTGGGTTGATAAGTCCGCTTCACGGGTTTTTCTCCGCTGACCGGGCAATTTGCCTGTAGAATTGATGATAAAGTCCGGAAGATGCTGCCCAAAACGGGCCTTTTTCGGCCCCAAGAGAGCCGCTCCCGGCGGTCACACCGGGTCATCGCGGACAATTGGCCGGCTTATATGCGAGCGCCTTCTTTTCGTCAACGCCGCACAAGAGCTCAATTCGGGCGAATATCGCTGTCCGTGCGGGGTTTTTAACCCTTGAGGTAGCGACTCGCCAGATCTGCGCTTACATCCGACCTTGGCAGATTGACGATCTGTAATTTGACCGCGCTGGGGGCGGGCCGCATCTTGATACGCGCCAAAACCCTTCACCCGGCGATATCTTTCATCCGGTAAAGGCAGCGAGGGCGAATTTCGTGGCAGCGACAGACCTCCAGCCGATCCAGGATGGGGATCAGCGGGACCCGCCGGCGGCGCTGCCGCGCGGGACGCGCGGGCTTGGGCTGTCCGGCAAGCTGCTGCTGCTCACCGTTCCCCTTGTGATGATCGCGGCCATCCTGCTCTACGTGCCGGCCATCGCCAACTTCTGGGTCAACCGGCTCAACGACCGCGTCGCCGCGGCTAACACGGCGGCGCTGGTGCTCGATGCGGCGCCGCTCGGCATGGTCCCCGACTCGCTCTCGCGCGAGATCCTGAAGAGCATCAATGCGCGTGCCGTTGCCATCAAGATGGGCCAGCAGCGCCGTCTGCTCGCCAGCGACAATCTGCCCGCGGCGATCGAGCACGACATTGACCTGCGCGACATGACGGCGTGGGAGGCGATCACCGGCTCGTTCCGGATGATGCTGGAGACCGGCAACCAGGCCATCCGGATCGTCGGCCCGGGCGTCGGCAACGCCCAGTTCATGGAGATCGTCACCGACGAGCTGCCGCTGCGGCAGTCGATGTACCGCTTCTCCCGCAACGTCGTGGTGGTCGCGCTGATCATCGCGGTGCTGACCGCCGGCCTCGTCTATCTCGCCATGCATTATCTCTTCGTGCGCCCGATGCGGCGGCTGACTGCGAGCCTGGTCGGCTTCCACGAAAATCCCGAGAGTTCGGCGGGGATCATCGTGCCGAGCCAGCGCAGCGACGAGATCGGCGTTGCCGAGCGCGAATTGTCGGACATGCAGCGCGACCTGATGTCGATGCTGCACCAGAAGAGCCGGCTCGCCGCCCTCGGCCTCGCCGTCTCCAAGATCAATCACGATTTGCGCAATCTGCTGGCCTCGGCGCAGCTCCTGTCGGACCAGCTCGCCAGCGTGCCGGATCCGCGGGTGCAGCGCTTTGCGCCAAAACTCGTGCGCTCGCTCGAGCGCGCCATCGCCTTCTGCCAGTCGACCTTGTCTTACGGCCGCGCTCAGGAAGCAGCGCCCGACCGGCGCATGATCATGATCGAGCCTGTGGTGCTGGAGGTGCGCGAGACCGCCGGCCTTGCCTCCGACGCCTCGATCGCCTGGGTCGCCGCGATTGAGCGCGGGCTCGCGGTCGACGCCGATCCCGACCAGCTGTTTCGCGTGCTGCTCAACCTCGTCCGCAACGCCGCCCAGGCGCTGGAAAGCCATGCGTCCGCCGAGGGCGGCGCGCAGCAGATCCGGATCACGGGAAAACGCGAGGGCGCGGTCGCCATCATCGAGGTCTCCGACACCGGCCCTGGCGTGCCGCAGAAGACCCGCGATCACCTGTTCGAGGCGTTCCAGACCTCCGGCCGCCCCGGCGGCAGCGGCCTCGGCCTTGCCATCGCCGCCGAGCTGGTCCGCGCCCATGGCGGCGACATCCATCTGGTCGAAGGCACCATCGGCGCCACCTTCCGGATCGTCATCCCCGACCGCCCCGTGGAACTGCTCTCCGTCCGCAACGAGCGGGCGCGGGCGTAGGTCGGCCGGCGGCCGAGTGCGGAAACCGTCATGTCCCTGCAAAATCTCCCCAATCCGGACCTTGCCAATTGGGGCAAGAGCGGTTAGTCAGAGCGCTCTTTCGCACCCCTCCGGCGTCGCCGGGGGCTGCCTGCGGGCCACGCCCGCACTGTCAGCGAAAAACGCGCCCGTAGCTCAGCTGGATAGAGCATCAGACTACGAATCTGAGGGTCGGACGTTCGAATCGTTCCGGGCGCGCCATTTCGGTACCGACTGTCGCCTGGTCACGCGGATCGAAGCCCCCTTCAGCGGCCCAGCGCAGCGGTCATTGCCCGGTTCGTTCACTCCCTCCGCTCACTGAGACCCAACTCTGTCCATAGCCACGCGAAATTGTAGCTGGCCATCGGATTATCTGGATCGGCGTGCTTCGCCGTCCGGTTCTCCATGAGCTTGAGCCACTCGACGACCTTCATCCGTCCGCCCTCCGTCTTCACCGCGGTCCGCGGCGTTTGCCCGTCGAGCGCGGGAACCGGTTGATCGAGCACGTCACGGTAATGCCGGTCCATGTAGTCATGGACGATGGCACGCTGCTCGTCCTCAGGGATATCGAGCTGATTTGGCATGGCAGACTCTCGCGACACCATGACCTGCTCGATCGATTCCGTCTTGACCGAGGGGTGGCGCAGGCGTCCGCCGAGCGCGTCGGACAGCAGTGCGCATCCGCGGCTGCAGCGCTGTTCGGAGTTGGTATTGAGCACCAACGTCTTGCTCTCCAGCCGTATATCGCCCAGCACGAGCCTGTCCTCGTCGGACCATGTTTCGAAGGTCAGCTGTTTCCGCGATGATCCGTCGTGCCCTGGTGCGGCGGCGGGCTTGGCTGCGCTTCTGTTTTCGCCAACCCAGCTCCATGACTTCGAGCTCGTGGCGCGAAACTCCGGACGTGCTTCCAACGCCGCTCGGATGTCACGCCCCGTGGTGCGGGCGGCGAGCGGGAAGCGCGCCTCGCACAGCATCACCTCGTCCCCTTCCGCGTTCCGCAAATCGGGAATTCTCGGTGACTGAATTCGGTCGATCGCGTCGACAAGCCAGAACGTGGTGAACATGGGCGTGATTGCGCGGAGCCTGTCGGTGGGAGAAAGATCCGAGAATCGGTCCTCGTCGAACTCGTATCCGTTCGCTTCCGCCAATTCTCGCTCTTCCTCGCTGCTCAGCGACTCCAGCTTCCGAACGGCCGCAACCAAGAGTTCCGATGTCTCGTGGTCGAATACCAGCAAGCCGCCACCGATCTGCGACCGCGAACCGACATCAACCACGCGCGCGGCAATGCGGTCCCATGGCTTGAGGCTTCGGGTCGCGCTCCGCTCGCTGACCAGGACCGGTTCGGTGTCGCGAAGCAGGTCGCGCGCCAGGAACGAAGTGTCGGGGACGATGTCGCTGACCTCATAGAGGCTCATCGTCGATTTCCGCAGCGCGGCCATGTAATTGCGAATCGATGCGGATTCTTTCCAGCCGCGGCGCTTGAGATAGTCATCCGTCGCGTTCTCGCCGTCGAATTCACGGGTCAGGAAGTCCTCGAAAGCGCAGGCCCACACGGTGCTCATGAACAGGTCTTCGCCGATGGTCGAAGCGATCTGCTCGATCTCGATGCCGGTTTCCTCGCAGGTGGGGACAAGGTGACCTTCAAGGACCCAGTCGAACCGATCGGCCCATCGATCGCGCGTAGACCACCTTATCAACCCTTCGAGCACGTGCTTGCTGGCCATATCCCTGCTCGCATCCCGGAATTCCCGGTCGCCGCGTAAGCGCGGCCATGCCGGAGTTTAGCAGGCCCGCGCGACCTGTTCGATCCGGAACTGGATTTTTCGAAACGACGATCAACGAATTTCTTTGGCACCCGAACTGGCCCGGCGACGCAAGGGCCGCGTGCGCGCCGACGATGCCTGCTCGCACCGCTCACCGAAGCCGCTGCAATTGATTGCACCGGTTCCAAGCCTACGCGTAACAAAGCCCGCTTTAGCGCCGCCCAACTTCCTGCGCCGTCGGATCCGAACCGAGCCCCTTGCTCGTCAGCAAAAGGTTGAACTGATCGGCGAAAAAAAGCTGCCCGTTCGGAGCCGTGATCGAAACCACAAAACCATTCACAGCGTGCTTGCGGGCCAGGATCACCGCAACGATCGCGCTGTCACGGAAATCCACGGTGCGGCAGTCGTCTTTAATAGCTTCGATGATAAATGTCATTTGGCCCACGACCACAATTGGCACGCGCCAATTGCGCGCCCGGCAACTCAACCTCGTATCGGTGAAAATGATGTTGCCGACAAGCCAGCTATTGACCCGATGGAACCGCGACCATACCCATATTGGGGGAAACAGCAGACCGGTCCTGGCTCACGCGGTGCGCCAGGGAGACATATAACTGGCTTGCAACCGACTTGTGGGCGTCGGACCGGACATCCGTAGAAGCGGGCACTGGCCATGGTTGGTACGGCGAAAGACGAGGACATCGCGGCGGATTTGATCCGAACCGTCTCCCGCCACTCGTTGGCCTACATGCTGTGGGCAGCCAGCGAAATGTTCCGCCACTACGATTTCGATCCGCTGGACTTGATGATCATTCATGCGGTCTTGAACGCGAACGTTCTCAAGATCATGAAGAACCCCGAACTGGACCGGCAATTTGGCAGCATCCAGGCGGTTGAGCCGGACAAGATCAAGCAGGGCGTTTCCCGTGCCGCCCTGTCCCGCTTTTTCGGTCTGCCGATCGAAACCGTCCGGCGGCGCGCCGATCGCTTGAAGAAGCAAGGCATTTTCCGCGAGACCGACCATGGACTGATCGTGACCGAAGCCAATCAGTTCAAGTTCGGCAATAATCACGAGCTGCAGAGAACCAACATGCTCCTGGTGCGGAAATTCCTCCGTGACCTGACGGAAGCGGGCGTCGAGCTTCCCGGCGGGATTTGACGGACCATTGCCTTGGAGTCTCCGAACCGGGACCGCACCGCGCGCAGGCGGCGTGCGCCATTCATCATCCGGCTTTCACGCGCTCTTCGGCCGAAAGGCGACGATGGATCCGGTTGGCTCGTCTTCGCGCATTGCCGCCTCGATGGCCTTCGCCAACGCAGCCTGGTCGAATGGTTTTGACAATCGCGGCAGGCTGGATCGTTCGTCGCTGGGAATCTCTGCGTATCCCGTGCTCAGGAGGATGACCGTCCCGGGGCGCTCCGCGGCGACAGCGCTGGCCAGCTGCAGTCCAGTCATCCCAGGCATGGCATAGTCGGTCACGACCAGGTCGACGGTACGGGTGCGGCGGAGCAAAGCCAGTGCCTCGTCGCCCGAGCGCGCCTCGACCACGATGTGCCCAAGATCGTCCAACATCGCTGCCGTGTTCTCGAGCACCAGGAGATCGTCGTCGACGACAAGTACGGAAAGCTGTCGGCTGGCCCGCGGTACGGGCGCCGGAGCTTCCGCGCGCGGGTCAGGCACCGCGGTCTCCCCGGCCATCGGCAGCCAAATTTCGGCTGTCGTGCCCTCCCCGGGAAGGCTCCTCAAAGCGAGCTTGCCGCCGGACTGCTCGGCAAGTCCGTGGACCATTGACAGGCCGAGCCCGGTGCCTTTGCCGACGCCTTTGGTCGTAAAGAACGGCTCCTGGGCGTGCCTGAGGGTCTCGTCATCCATGCCGCAGCCGGTGTCGCTCACCGAGAGCGCAACATAGTCGCTCGTCCGAAGGCCGCCATCGCCCCGCTCTTCGCGAGCGGCAATGGTAATCAGGCCACCGCCCGGCATCGCATCACGTGCGTTGACCGCCAGGTTGAGGACAGCCAGTTCGAGCTGGTTCGCGTCGACCCTCACCTTCGGCAGGTCCATCGGAAACAGCGTCTCGACACGAATTCCGGCCTCGAATTTCAGCAATGAGGCCATGCCGTGCACCAATTCGTGGATATCGACGACCGCCGGCCTGAGATCCTGTTTACGCGCAAAAGCGAGCATACGCTGGGTCAGGGACGCGCCCCGCTGCGCGCCTAGCGTCGCGTTGTCCACCAGGCGCTGCACCTTCGCATCGCCCGGCGGCAGGCGCCTCTTCAGAAGTTCGAGGCTGCCGAGAACGGCTGCGAGCAGGTTGTTGAAGTCGTGGGCCACACCGCCGGTAAGCTGGCCGATGGTTTCCATCTTCTGCGACATCATCAGTGCTTCGCGCGCCCGATCCAGCGCATCCTGTGCCCGTCGCCTTTCGCTGACGTCGCGCACGATCTTCGCAAAGCCGGCGATTGCGCCGCTCTCGTTCCGTACCGCAACGATCGTTGCTTCCGCCCAGAAGCGGCTGCCGTCCTTGCGGATACGCCAGCCTTCGATTGCCGACTTCCCCTCGCGCTCGGCTTCAACAAGGGCGCGCGCCGGGGCCCCGGCCGCGCAATCTTCCTCGGTGTGAAAGATCGTGTAGCTCGTCCCTACGATGTCATCGCCATAGCCCATCAGCCGGTGCGCGCCGAGATTCCAGTTGCCCACGCGCCCGTCCGGATCGAGCATGAAGATCGCGTGGTCGACGATACCTTCGACAAGGAGCCGAAAGCGTTCTTCGCTGCGCCTCAGTGCGTCGGCCTCGCGTTGAGCGCGCTCCGCGGAAGCCCTGTCATAGACGGCAGCCGCGATTCCGATGCTCAGGATCACAATGGTGATGCCGGCGAGCAGGAACGCGAGCGGCGCCTGACCGACGCCGAGATGTCCTGCCTGCCGGGCCATGGTGTTCGTCGGCAGGAACATGGCGCCTTCCATCGCGGCGTAGTGCATGCCGGAGACCGCAAGGCCCATCACCAGTCCCGCGAACAGCCGCTGGACCGCGTTGGTGTTGCGAAAGGCGAGCCAGAGCGCCACGACGGAGGCGCTGATCGCGATCAGGATCGAGAGCACAACCCATCGGGGATCGTACTCCATGAGCGCCGCCATGCGCATCGCGGCCATGCCGGTATAGTGCATGCCGGAGATACCAAGTCCCATCGCGAAGCCGGATGCGAGGAGCGCCCGTGGCCGTCGTCCGACGACGGCAAAGGCCGCAGCGGCGACGACGATCGGAATGACAAGCGAGAGGAGAGTCAGGAATGGATCGTACGAGATCTCGATTCCAGGCAGGCTGAAGGCCAGCATACCGACGAAATGCATGGACCAGATGCCGCCGCCCATGGCGATCGCGGCGGCTACCAGCCAGGATCGGCGGGCCCTTCCCGAAGCAGCTCGCATTCGGGTCGCCAGGTCCAACGCCGTATAGGAGGCGAGTGCCGCGATCAGAATCGATAACGCGACCAGAACGGGATCGTGAAAAGCCGCATGATGATGCATTTCGGCCGACGCTAGCCGAACTTACGTTCGCGTTCGCGTTCCCGCAAATTGTCCTCCCCCGACGACGCCGAATCATCCTCGGCACCAAGATCGTTTCCGCCTGACAGGACGGCGCCGATGACCGGCCGCGGCATCCGTACCTCGCCAGACGAGAATCAGTTGAGAATAGTACCGACGACGAGCCTGCACCGCAAAGGTGGCAGCAAGTCGGCTGGTTCCCGCAAAAGATGCATGACGAGCAGCCGCTCGTCATACGCGAGGGCGGCGTCACGCGCTGCTACGCCGGCAAGGGCGTGGTGCGCTACCGATGGTAAGATCCAGGCAGGCTCGGCCGGCGGTGTGAGGTGCAGCACGCGAGATCACCTGTAATCTGCTTCACACGCAAACGCGCCCAATGACGCTAGATGGAACCAGGCGCGCCTCCGCGCGGCCTGTTCGGAGCTGGCGATGATGGCTGCACTGGCAAAGGCGATATCCCGCGCGACGAGAACCGACGTTGATGTCGAAACTCTGAAAGTCCTCGTGATCTTTTCGGGCGCGGGCTTGCTGCTCTCTCTCGTGGCCGCAATGATCTACGGACAGGCTGTCAGCGCCGCCTTGTTTTGAGAGCGCGCTTCGCCAAATCGACCATTCGCCTCACCGCCACCCGAGCGCCGGCGCCACGTGCGTGAGGATCGCCTCGATGGCGTGCGCGCAATAGTCGACGCCGAGCTGGTTCGGGATGGTCAGCAGCAACGTGTCGGCCTCGGCGATCGCCTCGTCCGCTCGGAGCTGCTCGATCAGCACATCCGGCTCCGCCGCATAGGAGCGGCCGAAGATCGCGCGGGTGCGCGGGTCGATGAAGCCGACCTGGTCCTCGCTCCCGCGCTCGCCGCCGAAATAGGCGCGGTCGCGATCGTCGATCAGCGCGAAGATGCTGCGGCTGACGGAGACGCGGGGCTCGCGGGGGTGGCCGGCTTCCTTCCACGCAGCGCGATAGTTACGAATCTGAGCGGCCTGCTGCACATGGAAGGCTTCGCCGGTCTCGTCGTTCTTCAGCGTCGAGCTCTGCAGATTCATGCCGCGCCTGGCGGCCCAGACCGCCGTGGCGTTCGAGCCGGCCCCCCACCAGATCCGTTCGCGCAGGCCTTCCGCATGCGGCTCGAGCCGCAACAGGCCCGGCGGATTTGGGAACATCGGCTGCGGGTTGGGTTTTGCAAAACCTTCGCCGCGCAAGATATCGAGAAACACTTCGGCATGACGCCGGCCCATATCGGCGTCGCTCTCGCCGTCGGCCGGCTGGTAGCCGAAATAGCGCCAGCCGTCGATCACCTGCTCGGGCGAGCCGCGGCTGATGCCGAGCTGCAGCCGCCCGCCGGCGATGAGATCGGCAGAGCCGGCGTCCTCCGCCATGTAGAGCGGATTCTCGTAGCGCATGTCGATCACGGCCGTGCCGATCTCGATCTTGCTGGTCTTGGCGCCGACCGCGGCGAGCAGCGGAAAGGGCGAGGCGAGCTGCCGCGCGAAATGATGCACCCGGAAATAGGCGCCGTCGGCGCCGAGTTCTTCCGCCGCAACCGCAAGCTCGATCGATTGCAGCAGCGTGTCCGCGGCCGAGCGGGTCTGCGATTGCGGCGAGGGCGTCCAGTGCCCGAAGGAGAGGAATCCGATCTTTTTCATGGGCGCAATCTAATGACGATCAGGACGGTTTGCGAGACCATCGTCGGCCCAATCGCCTAAGACTCGCGCCTCGCCTCACGCGCCGCGCATGTCGGACGGTGTGACGCTGAAGCGCCGTCGAAACACGCGGTTGAAATAGGAGACGTCGGCGAATCCGGCCGAATGGGCGAGGTCGCTGATCTTGCGCCAGCGGTTGAGCGGGTCGAGCAGCAGCCTGCGTGCCAGCAGCAGGCGCTGTTCAAGCAGAAACTCGGTGAACGTTGTTCCGGTCTGTTCGAACGTCCGCTGGGCATGACGCGGACTGAGACCGGCCTTCCGTGCGACCGAATAGATCGTCAGGTCAGCTCGGCCGAGATTGGCGATCACGTCGGCGCGCATGAGGTCGAGCCGCGCGGCGGCATGTCCTCGGCCGTTCGCCAGTTCGGCGCGATCGGCGTCGGTTCCCAGCAACAACGCAATCAGGTCGACCATGTGCTGCGACATCAGGTGCCGACTGACCATGTCCGTATGCGGGCCAACACTGGCGGCTAGGGCGTGGTAGCGAACGATTGCTTCACTGATGGGACCTTGATCGCCAACAACTGTCCCCAGCCGATCCTCGGCCTTCGGGCAGATCGCCAGGAGCAGGGATCGCGGGATGCGTATGGCCTTGGCCTCGCAATCGTCGCTCATGCGCGTGCCACAGAGCACGCCCATGTCCCCCAGACCCATTTGCGATTCCGACAATTCGATCGAACACTTCTCCTGCGATACAAGCACGCGTCCGGACGTGGCGATGACCAGGCATAGCCCGTCGTAGCCGTCCTTCAAGGTTTCGCGCGTGCGCGAGAATTCAACAGACGATCCGCTGGCGACGGCCATCATGATGTCGCCCAGCAGGCTGACCTGCAATTTGCAGTCGATGCTGTCGCCGGCGCCGGGCTGGACGTCGATCCGGAACGTCCATCGATACATTTCCTCGCGCCATCGCTCGTAATCGCGCCCGCTGGGCGGACCCGTGTAACGGTCGACAAAAAAATTCGGCGCGCTTGTTTGCATCATGCTTCCCGTCGATTCCGGCTGCCCACAATATCCGGAGATTCCCCGAGCGAAAGGCCGGGAGACGTGGTTGGCGCCTCATTCTACACGATTGGCGCTGGAGTCCAATCGCACCGCGCCGGTATCGCCCGCACCTCAGGCGCCGCGCAGGTCGGACGGAGTGACGCCGAAACGCCGTCGAAACATGCGGTTGAAATAGGACACGTCGGGGAAGCCGGACGAGTGGGCGAGATCGCTGACCTTGCGCCAGCGGTTGAGTGGATCGAGCAACAGCCTGCGCACCAGCAGCAGGCGCTGTTCGAGCAGGAACTCGGTGAACGTGGTTCCGGTCTGTTCGAACATCCGTTGCGCCTGGCGCGGGCTGAGCCCCGCCTTCTGTGCCACCGAATAGATCGTGAGCTTGTCCGTGCTCAGATTGGCGATGATGTCGGCACGCATGAGGTCAAGCCGTGCGGCGGCATGTCCCCGGCTGTTCGCCAGTTCGGTGCGATCGCCGTCCGTCCCCAGCAACAGCCCGATCAGATCGACCATGTGCCGCGCCATCAGGTGCTGCCCGACCACATCCGCGTGCGGACCAATGCTGGCGGCCAGCGTATGGTAGCGTGCGATCGCTTCTCGTATCGGAGCCTGGTCGACGAGAGCCAGCGCGAGCCGGTCCTCGGCTCTGGGGCAGATCGTCAGGAGCAGCGACCGCGGGATGCGTATGGTCTTGACCTCGCAATCGCTGCTCATGCGCGTGCCGCAGAGCACGCTCATGTCGCCGAGACACATTTGCGATTCCGACAGTTCGATCGAATGCTGCTCGTGCGATATGAGCACGGGGCCGGATGTGGCGATGACGAGGCACATGCCGTCGTAACCATCCCTGAGAATTTCGGGGGTGCGCGAGAATTCAGCCGACGTTCCGACAGTGGTGCCCAACAGGATGCCGCCCAACAGGCTGATCTGCATTTTGCAATCGATGCTGTCGCCGGCGCCGGGCTGGACGTCGACCCGCAGCGTGCACCGGTACATTTCCTCGCGCCACCGTTCGTATTCGCGTCCGCTTGGCGGACCCGTGTAACGGTTGACGAAGACGTTCGGCGCGCCCGCACGATCCATCATGGGTCCCTTCAATTGCGATCGCACACCATACCGGGAGATTGCCGAACCGAAAGGCCGGCGCCGGAGGATAGCGCCTCAATCTCGACGATTGGCGCTGGAGTCCAATTGTACCGGTGCCATTCGAGAGTGCGCAGGAAGCCGCCGCTTTTAGGGGCTTTCGTCCGTGGCCGTTCTGCATCAGAGCGCCGCTGTTGCGCTCGCGGGGCGCTGGGAGTGAAGCGAATGGCGTTGCGTTCCAAGACAGAAAACCCCGCATACCTCATTGATGCCACGCGAAGTTTCAGTGCGATTCAGTCTCGCCAAACGGCCGGGCCGGTTCGCGCGAGATCGATGTTCGATTTGTGCGAGGTCATGCATGCCGCATCTTTCATTCAACCGCGACGCGGCTGCGCAACTGGCTCCCGCGCGGAGCCGCTTTGCCTCACGCGCGGCGTCGTTGATGGCATTGATGATCGGCTCGACCGCGCTGACGGTGGTGTCGCTGGCGCTGATCAGCCCCGCAAGCGCCGGCAATCCGGTCTGGGTCGGCACCATCTCGACCGACTGGTTCACCGCCGGAAACTGGAATACCTCGGCGGTGCCGAACGCGACCGATACGGTCACAATCGATACGACAACGCATCTCACATTCATCAACGGCGGAACGGCAGCGGCGCAGCAGACCTTCGTGGGTGGCGTGAGCACGGGCAACCTGTCCATCGGCGGTGGCGGCATCCTGAACGACGCCTTCGGCTACCTCGGCTATCTCCAGAACAGCATCGGCAGCGTCAACGTGTCCGGGGGCTCGGCCTGGAACAATACGGCCGATCTCAGCATCGGCCGTCTTGGCGCCGGCAACCTCGGGATATCCGGCGGCAGTACCGTGGCCGACGTCAACGCGTCGATCGGCGGAGGCGTCGGCGGCTCTGGCAGTGTCACGGTGGCCGGTGCGGGGTCGACCTGGATCAATGCTGGCGACGTCAATGTCGGCGACATCGGCACTGGCAGCCTGACGGTTATCAACGGCGCCAGCGTCATCACGGTCGGAAACAGCTTCATCGGCAATCTCGGCGCCGGTACGGCGACGGTCACGGGGGCCGGCTCGACCTGGGCTGCCGGCGCGAACCTTCTCGTCGGTGCGGGCGCCAGCGGCACATTGCAGGTGTTGCAGGGCGGCTCGGTGAGTGCGACGATCACCGAGATCGGCTCCGCGGCGGGCGTCCACGGCGACGTCACGGTGGACGGTGTCGGCTCAACCCTGAGTACGGGAACGCTAACCGCCGGGCTCGACGGTATTGGCCAGCTGACCGTTTCCGGCGGGGGTCATGTCAACAGCACCGGCGTTTTCCTCGGATACTATGGCGGTTCGGGCACGGCCTCGGTGGATGGCGCGGGATCGATCTGGACCAACACCGGCACGCTGACCGTGGGTAACGCCGGCACCGGCACGCTGACGATCACAAATGGTGCCTTCGTGCAGAGCTCAGGCGCTATCAGTATCGGCAACGGCGTCGGCTCAACCGGCAATGTTCGGGTCGATGGAGCAGGGTCGGGCCTCGGCCTGACCTCAAATGCCAACTTGTCTGTCGGCGTGGCCGGAATCGGTACACTCGCGATCACCAATGCCGGCCAAGTCGCCAGCAGCAACAGCATTGTCGGCGCGGCGACCGGCGCGAGCGGTTCTGTTCTCGTCGACGGCGCAGGATCGGAATGGTTCGCCGCCAATTTGCTCGTGCTCGGGGGCGCCGGCCGGGGAACGCTGATGCTCTCCAATGGCGGCATAGCTCTGGGCGCCACTGCTGTGCTTGGCCTGACTGCCGGCGGGAGCGGCGGATCGGCCGTGATCGACGGCACGGGCTCGTCATGGACCGTCAATAGCCTCTATGTCGGCATGAACACGCTCGGCTCACTTGCGGTTATGCATGGCGGCAGCTTGAGCAATCTCAACACGGGGATCGGACAGGGCAGCGGCTCGAACGGCAGCGTCACCGTGGACGGTGCGGGTTCGTCCTGGACAAATTTTGTGAACATCACGATCGGAAACGCCGGAACAGGCTCACTGACGATCTCGAATGGTGGCGCGGTTTCCGCCGCTGGCCAGTTCGTGATCGCCAATCAGGCGGGCTCGACCGGCGCGCTCAACATCGGGGCGGCGCCGGGCTCGGCTGCGGCGGCGCCCGGCACCTTGGCGACGGCCACGGTCCAGTTCGGCGCCGGCATCGGCGCCATCAATTTCAATCACTCCTCGTCGAATTATCTGTTCTCGCCTGACATCGTCGGCAACGGCGCCGTCAACCAATTGTCGGGCACCACCATCCTCACCGGCAACAACACCTATACCGGGCCGACCACCGTTGATGGCGGTACGCTGTTGGTGAACGGCACGATTGCAAGCTCCACCACCACCGTGAACGCCGGCGGCACACTGGGCGGCATTGGCATCGTCGGCGACACCACCATCAGCGGCGGCACGCTGGCGCCGGGCACCAACGCGATCGGCACGCTCACCATTGCGGGCAATCTGGTGCTGTCCACGGCGGCGACCTACATGGTCCAGGTCTCTGGCATATCGGCCAGCAACACGGTGGTCGCAGGCGCCGCGCAGCTCGCCGGCACCGTCGCGGTGAACCTGACCGGCCGGATCGCGGCGACCACGACCTATACCATCCTCAGTTCGGCGAACACGACCGGGACGTTCGGATCGGTCGCGGTGAGCAACTTGGCCTACGCACGCAACGCGCGGGTCACCTACTCCGGCAATAACGTGCTGCTGACGCTCGATGCCGGATTGCTGTCGCCGTCGCTGCCCGGCTTCGCCAACATAAACCAGAGGAATGTCGCCGCCGGGATCGACAATGCCCTGCTCTCGGGCGCTTCGCTGTCGACCGGCTTCAACACGCTGTTCAACGCGACCGGCCAGAATCTCCTCAACCGGCTGACGCAGGCCTCCGGCGAAGCCGCCACCGGTGCGCAGCAAGGCACCTTCAATGCCATGGGCCAGTTCCTCAACGCGATGCTCGACCCGTTCTTCGGCGGCCGCCACGATGCCGGCGCGCCGGTGAACGGGGCCTCCCGATATGCCGAGGGTGGCGCCGCCACGCGCACGAACCCGAGTCGGGACGCCTACGCGGCAATCGATAAGGCGCGGGGTGCCGGGGATTCGTTCGCACGGCGCTGGAGCGTGTGGGCGGCCGGCTATGGCGGCGCGCAGACCACCGACGGCAATGCGGTGATCGGTTCGAACACCGCGACCAGCCGCATCGCCGGCGTGGCCGCGGGCGCCGACTATCAGATATCGCCGAACACGCTGGTCGGCTTCGCGCTCGGCGGCGGCGGCACCAGCTTTGGCGTCGCCAACAGGCTCGGCGGAGGCAGCTCCGACCTGTTCCAGGCCGGCGTCTACGCACGCCACACCATGGGCAACGCCTACGTTGCCGGCGCACTCGCCTATGGCTGGCAGGACGTGACGACGGATCGCACGGTGACGATCGCGGGCGCCGACCATCTGCGGGCCCGCTTCGACGCCAACGCGCTGTCGGGACGCCTCGAAGGCGGTTATCGCTATGCCACGCCCTGGATGGGCATCACGCCTTATGCGGCGGCGCAGTTCACGACGCTGTTCCTGCCGGGCTATGGCGAGCAGGCGATCTCCGGCGCCAACACCTTTGCGCTGAATTATGCCGGCAGGGATGTCACCGCCGCGCGCGGCGAACTCGGTCTGCGCACCGATCGCTCCTATGCACTGGAGACGGCGGTTCTCACGCTGCGCGGCCGTGCGGCGTGGGCGCATGATGTCAATCCGGATCGTGCGGTCGCGGCCACCTTCCAGACCCTGCCAGGCGCGAGTTTCGTGGTGAATGGCGCCGCGCAGGCGCCCGATGCCGCGCTCCTCACGGGCGCGGCCGAGCTGAGATGGCTGAACGGCTTCTCGCTGTCCGGCACCTTCGAGAGTGAGTTCTCGAGCGTCACCCGTAGCTACGCCGGCAAGGGCATCGCCAGATATCAGTGGTGAAGTGCACCAAGCGCCTTTCAGGGAATTCGTGCTGAGGAGTTTTTGATGAATCGGATCGTGATTGGAATGGCGGTGTCGCTGCTTGCAACGGGCGCGACGGCTGCCGATCTGGCGCCAGGAAGCAACGTACCAAGCCCGCACGTCAAGGCGCCGCCGATGGTCGATCCCGGCTACAACTGGACGGGATTTTATGCGGGGTTGAACGGCGGCTATAGCTGGGGCCGCTCCAACGCAACGGTCCTGCCGATCACACCGCTGGCCGTGAGCATCGGACAGAACGCTGACGGCGGGCTTGGCGGTGGCCAGGCCGGCTACAGCTGGCAGATCGATCCGAGATGGGTTCTGGGTGTCGAGGCCGATCTTCAAGCAACCGGCGAGAGCGGCCGTTCGACTGACGCGCTGACGGCGGTCAGGATCGGTTTGGTTGGGGTTACCGGCATGACTACCAGCAGCACTGATTTCCCGTGGTTTGCAACCTTCCGCGGTCGCGCCGGAGTTTTGGCCGATCCCAGCCTGCTGCTCTATGCAACCGGCGGCCTGGCAGTCGGAGAGGTTAAATTCGGAACACAGGCAACGCTGACCGCGCAATTGTTCGATGGTGCCAATGCGCCCGTCGGAGCGCCGGTGACGATTGCCGGTGCGATAGTCTCGGAGAGCCGGACCCGCCTGGGCTGGACCGCCGGCGCCGGCATCGAAAAGAAATTCAACCGCAACTGGTCAGCCAAACTCGAATACCTCTATCTCGATCTGGGCTCTGCCACTTACTTCAGTGGCACTGCCAACGAAACGACAGTCGGCTTCCACGATCATATCCTGCGGGCCGGCTTCAACTACCAGTTCGCGCCTGGACCGGTGGTCGCGTGGTACTGATTCCGAGTATTTCTTCCAGATACCTACATCAACGTTGCCGTGACGCCTCAGGCGTAGGCGACCCAGCCGCGGAAAGTGAAGCCGGTATAGAACAGCGTCGGGTCGGAGAATCCGGCCTGCCGCAAAATCGCTTCATCCTGCGCGGGCGCGAGGATTTCCAGATGGTTGGTGACGGCGTTCCGCGCGGCCGCCGCCTGATCCGGCTCGACGCCGGACGCGGCGAGGTACGCGGAGTATCGCGAGAGCCACAGCGGGCGTTCCTCTTCGCCATTGGGCGCGCTCAAATGCGCGACCACGAAAGGCGCGCGCGGCTTGAGCCGGCGGCGGATCTCCGAGGCGATACGGCGTCGCTCCTCGACATCGACGAAGTGCAGGGTCAACAGGCAGGTGGCGCCGTCGAACGGGCCTTCCGGAGCGTCGTCGATGTAGCCCTGATGAAGACGCGCACGTGGCGCGAACGATCCGAGGGTTTGCCTCGCTAGCCCCAGCATGGCCGCGGACGGATCGACGCCATCGAAGCTCCAGCCTCCATGCGCTTGCGCAAAAGCCTTCAGCTCCAGGCCGCCGCCGGCTCCGAGAACGAGAATCCGTGCATCGTCACGCGCGCGCTCGGCCAGTAGGATCGCCGCCATGGACAGCATGGCATTGTAGCCGGGGACGAACCGTGGCGGTCCTTCGGTGTATCTCGCCACCGCTTGCGGATCGGAAAACACGTTCTGAACGTCGGTCATGATGTCGTCCTTGCTGAAATGGGCCAATCACGCGCCATGCGCGCTCATGCCCTGAAGCTTTCGCGAGCCGAGGCGCTTGCGCAGATCGTCGCCCAGCATCGCCAGCGTTACCTCGCCAAAGCGCGACAGCAGCAGCGCCTGCGCATCGCCAAACGCCTGATCGAGGGCGGCATTGACGGACTGTTCGACGAGGCAGCCCGGCGCCTCCGTCCGGTTACCAATCGCCAGAAGCGAGGGACTGCCGAGCGCGATGTAGACGTCGCGCAGCGTCACCTTCGCGAGGTCGCAAGCCAACGTCCAGCCGCCGCCGTGGCCTTTTTCGGAGCGGACGTAACCAAGGTCCCGAAGCCCGGCCATGATCCGCCGGATCACCACCGGGTTGGTATCCATTGCTTTTGCCAGGGTCTCGGACGTGAAGGGACCAGGCTGCTGTGCCATGTGCAGCAGGACGTGCAGCACGCCCGATAATCGACTGTCTCGTTTCATGTAACTTTATATGT
Source organism: Bradyrhizobium sp. MI1.3 (assembly GCF_055811695.1). Lineage (NCBI taxonomy): Bacteria > Pseudomonadati > Pseudomonadota > Alphaproteobacteria > Hyphomicrobiales > Nitrobacteraceae > Bradyrhizobium > Bradyrhizobium sp. MI1.3. Next base: position 20,867 of record NZ_JBVVPQ010000051.1, read on the forward strand.
TACATGATTTCATTCAGGTCAAGCGATTTCGGCGCGAGCCTTCCGATCTCACGCTTCGACCGGAAGCGAACTGCGCGCCGCCAGGTCTGTGCAGAATCTCGTCGCAAAGCTCAGGCGGCTGACGACGATGCGAAGCGGAACGTTCTATGGATGGCGCGTTGTCGCCGCGGCGTTCGGTCTCGCCGTTCTCGGCCTGGGGTTCGGCTTCTATGGACCGCCGATCTTCCTGAGTGCCGTTCGCGAAGCTCACGGCTGGCCGCTGGCCCTGGTCTCGACGGCCGTCACCGTGCACTTCCTGGCGGGGTCGATCGTGACGGCCAATCTGCCGACGCTCTATCGGCGCTTCGGCATTCCGGCTGTCACAAAGGCCGGGGCGCTGTCGCTGGCCGTCGGCGTCTTTGGATGGGCGATAGCAGCGACGCCGTGGCAATTGTTCGGCGCGACGGTGTTGAGTGGTGCAGGGTGGGTGACGATGGGCGTGGCCGCGGTCAACGCCATCGTGTCGCCCTGGTTCGTCCGCCGTCGTCCCGCGGCACTCGCGGTCGCCTATAACGGCGCAAATGTCGGCGGGATCATCTTTTCGCCGCTCTGGGCTGCGGCCATTGCCAAGCTTGGGTTTGCCGTTGCAGCAGCAGCCATCGGCCTGATCTTGGTCGTGGTAGTGTGGCTGCTTGCGAGCACTGTGCTGTCGCGCGCGCCGGAGCAGACCGGATCGATGCCGGACGGCGCGGCCCCGGCCGAAGAGACTGTCTCGGCGAAGAGCGCACGGCCGCTGCCGGGATCGCTGCTCTGGCGGGACCGCAAATTCCTGACGCTCGCGGCTGGCATGAGCCTGGGGCTGTTCGCACAGATCGGCCTGACCGCGCATCTCTTCTCGCTGCTGCTGCCTGCGCTCGGTGCGCAATGGACTGGTCCGGTGGTGGGACTGATCGGCGTCATGGCGATCGCCGGCCGGACGCTGCTGGGCTGGCTCATGCCTGGAAGCATCGACCGGCGGCTGGTTGCCTGCGCCAGCTACGCCGTTCAAATCGCCGGCACGATCACATTCATTGCCGCGGCCGGAACGAACATTCCGCTGTTGATCCTCGGTGTTGTCTTGTTCGGCCTCGGGTTCGGCAACGGGACGTTCCTTCCGCCGCTGATTGCGCAGCTCGAATTCGCTCCGGACGACGTGCCGCGTGTGGTCGCGCTGATCGTTGCGATGTCGCAAGGCGCCTATTCATTTGCGCCGGCGGTCTTTGGTTTGATCCGGGAATGGCTTCCGGCCGGTACGGGCGCCACGCCCGGCTTTTATGTTGCCGCGGCGCTGGTGCAGGGATTGGCGATCTGCGCATTTTGGGCGGGGCGCCTCCGAGCCGATGCGGCTTGAAACGCCGCGCAATGGCCAATGCGTCCGATGATGGCATCCTGCTCCTGTTTTGCCCGACGGAGCAACGACTTTTTGTCCGGACGGATCAACGTCTCAGCAAGGCGCCTAAGCCATTGATCCCGCTCATGCCGGCTACTGTGCATGGGGTTGTTTTCGAGATTTTTGTTTTTGAGGGCACGAAAGCGGCAGGCTGAACCGGACCTGATCCGGCTCGCCCGCTACTTCATCACCCGCAGATTCTTGGTCGTGAACCGCTGCGTCTTGTCGCCGGGACGAACCGGCCGCCGCGTGCCGGCGGCCTTGCCGGTGCCCGGTGGCTGGTGCGCGGGGACCAGCTGGTCGGGGCGGGAGCCGATCAGATCAGCGCGGCCCATCTCTTTCAGCGCCTCGCGCAGCACCGGCCAATTGTCGGGGTCGTGGTAGCGCAGGAACGCCTTGTGCAGGCGGCGCTGGCGCAGGCCCTTGATCGCCTCGACCTTGTCGCTGCCGCCGCGCCGCACGCCGCGCAGCGGGTTGACGCCGGTGTGGTACATCGCCGTTGCGGTCGCCATCGGCGAGGGCAGGAAGGTCTGCACCTGGTCGGCGCGGTAGCGATTCTTCTTCAGCCACAGCGCGAGGTTCATCATGTCCTCGTCGGTCGTGCCCGGATGCGCCGCGATGAAATACGGGATCAGATAGTATTTCTTGCCGGCCTGTTCGGCCGCCGCATCGAACATCCGCTTGAACTGGTTGTAGGCGCCGATGCCGGGCTTCATCATCTTGTCGAGCGGCCCGCGCTCGGTATGTTCAGGCGCGATCTTGAGATAACCGCCGACGTGATGGGTGACGAGCTCCTTGATGTATTCGGGGCTCTCGACCGCGAGGTCGTAGCGCACGCCGGAGGCGACCATCACCTTCTTGATGCCCTTGGTCTCGCGCACCTTGCGATAGAGCCGGATCAGATCGTCATGCGAGGTGTTGAGGTTCGGGCAGATCTCGGGGAAGACGCAGGACGGCCGCCGGCACGCGGCCTCGACCTTCGGGTCCTTGCACGCCATCCGGTACATGTTGGCGGTGGGGCCGCCGATGTCCGAGATCACGCCGGTGAAGCCGGGCGTCTTGTCGCGGATCTTCTCGATCTCGCGCAGGATCGAGCCCTCGGAACGGTTCTGGATGATGCGGCCCTCGTGCTCGGTGATCGAGCAGAAGGTGCAGCCGCCAAAACAGCCGCGCATGATCGTTACCGAGAATTTGATCATGTCCCACGCCGGGATCTTCGCGTCACCGTAGGACGGATGCGGGGCGCGTGCATAAGGAAGATCGTAGACCGCGTCCATCTCGTCGCTGGTCAGCGGGATCGGCGGCGGGTTGAGCCAGAGGTCGCGATCGCCGTGGCGCTGCACCAGCGGTCGCGCATTGCCGGGATTGCTCTCCCGGTGCAGCACGCGTGACGCGCGCGCATAGGCTTCCTTGTCCTGCTCGACTTGCTCCAGCGCCGGCAGCCGGATCACGGTCAAGCCTTTCGTCCGCGAAGCGCCCTCGTCGGCGGAATCGAGATCGTCGGCGTGCAGTTCGACATAGTCCTCAGGCACGCGGCGGAACAGCGCGACGCCCCTGATGTCGTCGAGCTCGCGCGGCGCCTCGCCGGCGGCAAGACGGTTGGCCACTTCGACCACGGCGCGCTCGGCATTGCCGTAGAGCAGCAGGTCCGCCTTGGCGTCGGCCAGCACCGAGCGGCGCACCTTGTCCGACCAGTAATCGTAATGCGCGATCCGGCGCAGCGACGCCTCGATGCCGCCGAGCACGACCGGGACGCCCTTGAACGCCTCGCGGCAACGCTGCGCGTAGACGACGGTGCAGCGGTCCGGCCGCTTGCCGCCTTCGCCGCCCGCGGTATAGGCATCGTCGCTGCGGATGCGGCGGTCCGCGGTGTAGCGGTTCACCATCGAGTCCATGTTGCCGCCGGTGACGCCGAAGAACACTTTTGGCTTGCCCAATACCTTGAACGGCTCGGCCGAATGCCAGTCCGGCTGCGAGATGATGCCGACCCGAAAGCCCTGCGCCTCCAGCAGGCGGCCGATGATGGCCATGCCGAAGCTGGGATGGTCGACATAGGCATCGCCCGTCACCAGCACGATGTCGCAGGCATCCCAGCCGAGCGCATCCATCTCGGCGCGGCTCATGGGGAGGAACGGCGCCGGCTTGCGCGGGCGTGCCTGCGCCATCAGGGGTTTTTCGGCGGCGATGATCTGGATGTCCATGGCGCATACGCATAGGACTCCGGGACGGCGAATACAACCGACGGGCACGTGAAAGATCCGGTTCCGTGGCCGGCAGCCCAGGCGTGCGACCGCGTTAACCGTTCGCGAACGCAGCCATCAGCTGTGTGCACCTTCTCGGGTCACACGCAGGAACCAACTGCCCTCGCGAACATTCTGATGCAGGGTTTGCGCCGGCCCGGCTGGCGCGCGCTCGCGCCCGGGGTCTAGTATCGCCTCGATGTTCGCCTCGGGCGGATGGGGGAGCCGTGAGTACAGTCATAGAGAACTTGCTGCTCCGAAAGCAGAAGCTCGTTGAGCAGCTCGAGAAGGCGCCCACGGTCGAGGACCGCGACAAAATCGAGCACCAGCTCGAACAGATCAACACCGCGCTGGATTTTCTGGACAGGCCCGGCACGAAAGGTGCGCGGTAGCAGCGCTCAATCCACCTGCAGTGCTCTTGCGTAGACCACGCCCGAATTGGTGACGTGCGTGGTCATCAGCGTCGCGAAGGCGGCAAACTCGCCGCGCGCGAACAGATCGAGCAGCTTGCGATGCTCGTCGAAGGACGTGCGGGTGCGCACGTCGATCGGCGAAGTCAAATTGGTGCGGAGTGCAGCGACGCGGCTGGATGCGAGCTGATAGGATTCGGCGAGATAGCGGTTGCCGCAATGGGCGAACAGCGCCTCGTGGAAAGCGGCATCGGCGCGCCCGTAGGCGATATTGTCCCGGGCCGCAATCGCCGGCTCCATCGCCGTGATCGCCTCGCTCATCGTCGCGGTCGCACCCTCGCGATCATGGTGGAAGGCGAGCTCGGCGGCCTCGGGCTCCAGCGCGATCCTGAAAGTGCAGAGCGCGGTGATGTCTTCGGCGCTTGGCGTGAAGACAAAACTGCCGACCTGCGGCCGGATCACGACGAGGCCCTGCGCCTGCAGCTGGCCCATCGCCTCGCGCACCGGGGTGCGGCTGACGCCGAAGGAGTTGGCCACCATCTCCTCGGAGATGGCGGCGCCGAGCGCGAACTCGCCGTCGATGATGGCTTGGCGCAGCCGCTGCATCACCCGCTGCGACAGCGATTTCGGTGCATCGAGCTTCAGCGATCGCATCGGCTCTCTCAGATCACCTTGCCGGGGTTGAGCAGATGATCGGGATCGAGCGCGGCCTTCAGCGTCCGCATCAGCGCGATCTCGGCCTCGCTCCTGGCATGACCCAGCCACTTCTTCTTCAAGGTGCCGATACCGTGCTCGGCGGAGACGCTGCCGCCCATCTCGCGCACGAGACCGTAGATGATCGCGTCCATCGCTTCCTTCGGCTGCTGCTCGACGGCAAGGCCGGTCACCCAGGAGACGAGATGCAGATTGCCGTCGCCGATATGGCCGTAATAGACGCTCTCGCATCCGTCGATGCCGTCCGCCAGCGCGGCCTTGCAGCGCGTGACGAACTCGTCCATCCGCGCCACGGCGAGCCCGATATCGTAGGAGATGTGCGGCCCCAGCACTTGGCCGAACTCGGCGCAGATGTCGCGCACGCGCCAGAAGCTCTGCGTCTGCCCCAGCGATTGCGCCACGGCAGCGTCGGCGAGCAGGCCGCGCTCCATCAGCTCTTCGAGCCAGCTTTGGAACCGCGGTGCGTCGAGGCTCTCGTCGGTGCCTTGCGCTTCGACTAGCACGTAGAGGCCGTGGCCTGTGGCGACCGGCGGCTTGACGCCGGCGCGAGTCGTAATGACGTCCCAATAGTCCGGCCACATCACCTCGAATGCCGACAGCAGCGGGCCGAGCCCGCTTCGCGCGGCGCCGAGCAGCGCGATCACCGCGGCATAGTCCTCGAGCGCGCAGAGCGCGGCCATGGTCGAGCGCGGTTTTGGAAACAGCCGCAGCACCACGCGGGTGATGATGCCGAGCGTGCCTTCCGAGCCGATGAACAGATGCTTCAGGTCATAGCCGGCATTGTTCTTCATCAGCTTGTTGAGGCTGGTGATGATGGTGCCGTCGGGCAGCACGACTTGGAGCCCGAGCACCAGCTCGCGCGTCATGCCGTAGCGGATCACGCGGTTGCCGCCGGCATTGGTCGAGAGGTTGCCGCCGATCGCGCAGGAGCCGCGCGAGCCGAGATCGAGCGGAAAGAAGAAGCCGGCTTCGTCGGCCGCCTGCTGGATCGTCTGAAGCGGCGTGCCTGCTTTCACCGTCATCGTCATCGAGGCGTGATCGATCTCCTCGATGCCGCTCATGCGCTCCAGCGAGATCGCGACCCAGCCTGCCTCAGGCGATGCGCCGCGGCACAGCCCGGTCAATCCGCCCTGCGGCACGAACGGCAGATGTGCCTGCCGGCAAGTCGCGATCGCATCCGCAACGCCTTGCGCGTCGACCGGGCGGATTACCGCGAGCGGCGTTTGCGGCAGGCTCGCGCTCCAGTCGTTGCAATTGCGCGCGGGCACGTCGGTGCCAACAAGCACGGCTGCGGCGCCGAGCCTGCCGCGCAAGGCGCTAAGCAACTGGGCGGGCCGCTCGACGGGGGTCACCATGTCCATGCGAGACCTCCTCGGAATCTGGCTGCGTGTCATGCGCGCCATGACGATGGAAAGGATTTGCGCCTTTCTTGTATGTAAGGTACAAGGTGGAAAGTAAAGCAAAAACAAGGCTTGCCAAGCCCCTGGTTCGATCGTCCGAGATCAGAGGCCTGGTCCGAAGCCACAGCAACGGATGGTGTGATGACGGAGGCAATTCGCGGGTTCTGGGTGGCGTCGGCGACGCCGCTTGCCGCCGACGGCAGCGTGGACTCCGCCAAGCTCGCGGCCCACGCCAAGCAACTCTTCGGCAAGGGCGTCGACGGTGTCGTGCTGTTCGGCACCACCGGCGAGGGCACCTCCTTCAATGTCGCCGAACGGGTCGCGACCATCGAGGCCGTGCTCAAGGCCGGCGTCGCGCCGGACCGAATTGGAATCGGCGGCGGCTTCCCCGCAATCAGCGACAGCATCGCATTGACGCGTGCCGTGCTCGGACTCGGTCTGCGTCACGTGCTGTATCTGCCGCCTTACTTCGACCGCAGCGTCACCGCTGAAGGCATCGAGGATGCCTTTGCGGCGATCCTCGACGGCGTCGCCGACGATCGCCTGCGCGCCTACCTCTATCATATCCCGCAGATCTCGGGTGTCGCGGTCCCGACGAGCGTCGCCGCGAATCTGCGCAAGCGCCACGGCAAGGTCGTTGCAGGCCTGAAAGACTCCAGCGGCGACTTCAAGCAGTTCCAGGCGTTCCGCGCCGCCGCTCCTGAGCTCGCCATCACCGTCGGCAACGAGGTTGACATCACCCGCGCGATCGCCGCCGGCGGCGCCGGCACCATCTGCGGCATGGCCAACATCGCGCCGGAGCTGGTCAAGGCCATGATCGACGGCAAGGATGTCGAAGCACGCATGCAGGCTGCCGTGGACATCGTGGTGAAATCGCCATCCTTCCTCACGACGCTGAAAGCCATCCTCGCGGCACAGACGGGCGATGCGAGCTGGCTGCGTGTGCGGCCGCCGCTCCGGGCCTTATCCGACGGCACCGTGCTCAAGCGGAAGCTCGACGAGCTGACGGCTCCCGCCATCGCGTGAGATCGCGCAAAACCGCGACACGTTGCCGCAAATTCGCGCGCTGCGTGTCGCGCTCGCTGCGCAATCAATCGAAGATTGCCGAACAGCGGGATCGGAATCTAGAACCCTTCAACGCTAGAGCGATTCAAGTTCGCTTGCGGTTCTCTTCACGAACAGCGGCTGTTAGACGCGCCAGCTTCTGCGTCTGACTTGGAAGTGAATCGAAAGTGCGTGTCTATCTGGACGGCCAGCGCGTCAGCGGCCGTCGAACGCTTGCCGGCGAGAGCCGCGCGGGTCTTCTCATTGGAGCGGCCGTGCTGCTCGCCGAATTTCTCTCCAGCTCGGCGACCGCGCAGGCCCAATCCGCACTTCCGCCGGTGACGGTGGAAGCGCGGGCTCCGCGGCCGAAAGCGGCGCGTGCATCGGACCAGTCTCCGCGCCGCACGCAAACCGCCGCGCGCCAGCGCAATCACAATCCAGCACCCGCAGCGCCGACGCTCTCGGAGCGCGCCGCCGCGGAAGCCGCCGCGCAACAGGCCGCCAAGCTCGGCTACCGCGCGATGCCGAGCGCAACCACGTTGCGCAGCGGCGCCTCGCCGCTCGACACCTCGCAGGCCGTCAACGTCGTCCCTGCGCAAGTGTTGAAGGACCAGCTTCCGCGCAACATCGACGATGCGCTCGTCAATATCTCCGGCATCACCCAGACCAACACGCTCGCCGGCACCCAGGACGCCGTGATCCGTCGCGGATTCGGCGACAACCGCGACGGCTCGATCATGCGCAACGGCATGCCCCTGGTGCAGGGGCGCAGCCTGAATGCAGCCGTCGACAGCGTCGAGGTGCTGAAGGGGCCGGCCTCGCTGCTTTACGGCATCATGGATCCCGGCGGCATCGTCAACACCATCAGCAAGCGTCCGGAGCTCTATCAGCACGGCTCGGTCACGCTGCTCGGCTCGACCTTCGCGAACAACCGCAGCGGCGCTGACGGCACGCTCGACATCACCGGTCCGATCGGCGACGGCGGTCTCGCCTATCGTTTCATCGGCTACGGCGTCAGCGAGGACTATTGGCGCAATTTCGGCCGCCACAGGGAAATGCTGGTCAACCCGTCGCTCGCCTGGTACGGCGACACCACGACGGTCCAGCTAACCTACGAGCACCGCGAATTCATCACTCCGTTCGACCGCGGCACCGCGTTCGTCAACGGCGCTCCGCTGGCGATCCCGAAGACGCGCCGGCTCGACGAGCCCTTCAACAACATGTGGGGCACCTCCGACCTGGTGCAGGCCTCGGTTGAGCAGAAGCTCGACGACAATTGGAAGGTCACGGCGGCCTATAGCTACAACACCGAAACATATAGCGCCAATCAGCTTCGCATCACCGGCGTCAACGCCAAGAGCGGTGTGGAGACCCGCAGCAATGACGGCACCCAGAACTCGCTGAGCAACGCCAGTTACGGCACCTCCTATTTACAGGGTGACGTCTGGGTGGGCGGCTTCCGCAACGAGATCCTGTTCGGTGGCGAGGCGCTGTATCGCACGATCGATCGCCACGACTTGATCCGTCAGGCGACCCCGAGCTTCAATTTCTACAACCCGGTCTACGGACTGATCTCGCCGGGCACGGCTGTTTCGCCAACGGACAGCGAACAGACTGACAAGCTCGGCACCCGCGGCTTCTTCGCTCAGGACACCTTCCATCTGACCAACTGGCTGTCCGTGGTCGGAGGCGTGCGCTGGATGGAATACGAGCAGCTCGCCGGAAAAGGCCGGCCGAACTTCATCACAAACACTAATTTGGCGGGTGACAAGGTGCTGCCGCTCGGCGGCGTCATCTTCAAGCTGAACGATCAGCTCTCCTACTACGTGAGCTATACGCAGTCGTTGAAGCCGACATCGGTCATCGCAGCGTTCACCTCCGGCTTTGTCGTCGACTCCACCATCGCGCCCGAAGAAGGAACGCAATGGGAAACCGGTCTGAAGTTCGATGTCAACAAGCGGCTGTCGGGCACCCTGGCCGTCTACGACATCCAGAAGAAGAATGTCCTGGTGCTGGATGACATCGGCGGAGGCAAGTCGGCGGCGCGCGCCTCTGGCGCGGCCAAGTCGCGCGGCGTCGAATTGGACGTGACCGGCAAACTGACTGATCAATGGAGCCTGATCGGAAGTTATGGGTATACCGATGCCCGGCTGATCAATGATCCCGCTGTCGGTAACGCCAAGCTCCTGAACGCCGCCATGAACACGGCTTCGCTCTATCTCGTCTATGATTTCGGCGATGCGCTGCCCGGACGTCTGCGGCTCGGCGGCGGCGCGCACTATGTCGGTGACCGACCGGGCGACTCCCTCAACACGTTCTTCCTGCCGGCCTATACCGTCGCGGACATCTTTGCGACTTACGACACCAAGATCGACAATCTGCCGGTGACCTATCAATTCAACGTCAAGAACCTGTTCGACAAGGTCTACTATACGTCCACCACCGGAAACGCTCTGAACGTCGCGATCGGCGACGCGCGCAGGATATCCCTGTCGGCGACGGTGAAGTTCTAGCGATGACGGTGTGGCGCGAGGAAGCCGATTTCCCGGTCGTGCAGACCAGAAGGGCCGGCGCCGATGCATGAGTGCTGGCGCGCGATCAAGGCCGTTCTGCTTCAGGTCCATTCCATCGCGGGCCTCGCGCTCGCGCTGCTACTCGCTGTGATCGCGCTGACCGGTGCGATCATGAGTTTCGAGGACGAGATCGGCGACTATCTGAACCGCGGCATCATGCAGGTCGCGCCGCGCCAGGCAGCGGCGCTGATGCCGGACGAACTGGTTGCGCGCCTGACTGCGGCGCAGGATGTCGGCAAGGTCTCCGCCGTGACGCTAGCAAGTGATCCGTCCGCCGCGGTGCATGTGCGCTTCGCCCGCGACGAACGAGGCGCGCGGCCGTCCTCGCTCTATGTCGATCCCTATGACGCGCGCGTGTTGGGCGCACCGCGCGGCGAAGAGTTTTTCGCGACCGTGCGCAAGCTGCATCGCTGGCTGTTGATTCCCGGCGACGCCAAGGGCTGGGGGCGTCAGATCACGGGCGTGGCCGCGCTCGGCTTGATCGTGATGCTCATCTCGGGCCTCGTGCTGCGCTGGCCGCGGCGTGCAGGCAGCGTGAAGATGTGGCTGAAGCCCAATGTCCGGCTCAGCGGGCGCGGGCTGCATCGGTCGCTGCATGCGGTGATCGGCACCTGGGTCCTGCCGGTCTATCTGGTGATGACGCTCACCGGGCTCTGGTACTCGTTCGACTGGTACAAGGATGGCGTCGTCTGGTTGCTGTCGCGGCCGCAAGTCGCCGCCGCTAAGATGCAGCCCAAGATGCCCACAAAGGCGTCGCGTGCCACCGGCGCCGGCGAGACGGCGCCGCCGATCGGCTTTGATCGCGCGTGGGCCGCCTTCCTGCACGAAGAGGGCAGCCGCTTCTCCAAGGCGTTACTGACGCTGCCCGCCGGTCCGGGCACGGTGATACGGATCCGCTCCTGGGGGAAAGACTCCACCCTCGATACTACCCGCGACGAACTCCGCATCGACGCCGTGACCGGTCAGTTGGTCTCTGCGGAACGCTACGCCGACAAGACGTTCGGCGAGAAGATCATCGCGAATGTGCTCGACATCCACCGCGGTGCGATTCTGGGTTGGCCCGGCAAGCTCGCGTTCATGGTCGCGGCTGCGCTGATGCCGCTGTTCGCGGTCACCGGCGTCCTGCTCTATCTGTCGCGCCGCAGGATGCGGCGCCCTGTGCAGCCGCGGCTCGGCCGGCTCGTGCCGGGCGAGTGAACGGACGAACTGCTTCGACACGGCTTGGGGTCGCCCGGCTGACCTGCCGCCCTCATGTCACTTCGCCTGCATGCGCCGTTCGTCAATGACGATGTCGTTGTTGATGGCGTAGACGAAGCAGCCGCCATCTCGGCCGTTCCGCGCGGGATCGCTGTTGCATTTCGCCAACGCGGAGGTCTGGGCGTCTTTCAGGCTGGGATCCCCTGCCGAGATGAATAGTTTGCCCCAGGGATGGATCGCGATCGCCTTGGGCTCCATGGCCTTGTCGTAGTTCTGCACGTCAGGGCGCTGTCGCGTGATCCGCCGGATGATCGGAATCTGCGACAAGTCGTACTTGCCTGCATAGTGCAGCCGCGGCATGTCTCTCGACGCGAGCTCGCCTTCGGCGACGATTTCCTCGTTGACGGCCAGCAGGGCGCATGGCTTGCCGTAGCGGAGCTGACACGCTTCGAGCGAGCGGTCGCCGGTGACAGACGGGTCTTCATGCTCGCAGGAGCGAAAATAGCTTGCGCGGATGAGCTCCACGGCCTGTCCCTTGTTGGGTTTGCAGGCGAGATAGTCCTTGATCAGCGTGTCGCGAAGCGTTGGGTGTACGGCCGGCGTCGCTGCGGCCATGATCGAGGCCATTGCCCGCTCGAATTGCGATTTGCGTTCGGCATTGGTGAGCGCGGCCATGGCGACGCCCGGAAGCGCCAGAAATATCACCAGGAATTTCAACATTTTCATATTGCGCCCCCCAGACGATTTGGAAACTCTAGCCCCCAAGCGCGGCATACGAAACGATTTTTCAGCGAGGGGCCAGGGCGGGCGCGCCGCCGGGCGGGGCCATGCCCCGGATCGGGCTGGCCAACCGGACGGCAATCATTCAAGAACCAGTCCCGTTCAAGTCTCCTAAGGTTGCCTACCCCATGAAGCTCACCACCGTCACCCCCGCCGACATTCGCCGCGCGCTGCTGCTTCGCGAGGAGATCGCGCTGCTCGATCTCAGGCACGAGGCTGGTTTCGCGACGGGACATCCATTGTTCGCCGCCAATTTGGCCGCCGATCGGATCGAGATCGAAGCCGAGGTCAGGCTGCCGCGCAAAAATGTGCCGATCGTGCTCTATGACGACGGCGAGGGATTGGTCACTGCCGGCACCGAGCGGCTGGCCGCGCTCGGCTATACCAACGTCCGCGCGCTCGATGGCGGGCTGAAGGCCTGGCGCGACGCGGGCTATCAGGTGTTCGAGGACGTCAACTCCTACTCAAAAGCCTTTGGCGAGCTGGTCGAATCGCGCAGGCATACGCCGTCGTTCAGTGCCGACGAGGTGGCAAAACTCATCGCGGACAAGGCCAACATCGCCATCCTCGACGTTCGCCGCTTCGACGAATATGCCACCATGAACATTCCGGGCTCGGTCAGCGTGCCCGGCGCGGAGCTGGTGCTGCGGGCAGGGCAGGCGGCACCCGATGCCGACACCACCATCATCGTCAATTGCGCCGGCCGCACCCGCTCGATCATCGGCACCCAATCGCTGATCAATGCTGGCGTGCCGAACAAGGTTCGGGCGCTGCGCAACGGCACCATCGGTTGGACGCTGGCGCGGCATACGCTTGATCATGGTGCCGACCGGCGTGGCGCGATCGGATCGTTCGCGGGCGGCCGGGCCAATGCGCGCGACGTCGCCTATCGCGCCGGTGTCCGGCATATCGGCGCGAGCGAGATGGCTGCGCTTGTCGCGCAGACCGATCGCACGCTCCATCGCTTCGACGTGCGTGACGCCGAGGAATATGCCGCAGGTCATCTCCCGGGGTTTCGCCACTATCCTGGCGGCCAGCTCGTCCAGGAGACCGATATGGCAGCACCAGTGCGCGGCGCGCGCATCGTGCTGACCGACGACAGGGGCGTCCGCGCCGACATGACGGCGTCCTGGCTCGCGCAGATGGGTTGGGAGGTCTATGTACAGGAAGGTGGCTATGACGGCGCCCTCGAAATCGGTCCGCCGCACGTCCTGCCCAAGCCCGACCCCGCCCACCGTTACCGCCGCCCCTATGAAGGCACCGGCGTCGACGAGCGCGCGATGCAGGCCTATCTCGACTGGGAGTATGGTCTGGTCGATCAGTTGCGGCTTGACGGAACGCACGGGTTTTATGTGATCTGACGACCGCTCCGCCATCTTCTCCCCGTATCCGAACCCTATTGTGCTGCGCATCCCCCGCGGTCTATGAGCTGCGGCAAAGCTGTGACCCACGGAGATTTCATGCCAGTCCCAGGCCAAAGCCCTGAGCGGAGCGCGAAGGCGCTGCTGCTCGAAGGCGTCAACGACAGCGCCGTGGACCTGTTCAGAACGGCGGGTTTCACCAATGTCGAGCGCCTGACCAAGGCGCTGGACGGCGAGGATTTGCGGCGGGCGCTTAAGGGCGTGTCGCTGCTCGGCATTCGCTCGCGCACCCAGATCACCGATGAGGTGCTGGAAGCAGCCGACCAGCTTCTCGCCGTCGGCTGCTTCAGCGTCGGTACCAACCAGGTCGATCTGCTGGCGGCGCGCAAGCGCGGCATTCCGGTGTTCAACGCGCCGTTCTCGAACACGCGGAGCGTCGCCGAGCTCGTGATCGGCGAGATCGTGATGCTGCTGCGGCGCATCTTCCCGCGCTCGGTGTCGGCCCATGAGGGCGGCTGGGACAAGTCGGCGACCGGCAGCCGCGAAGTGCGCGGCCGCACCCTTGGCATCATCGGCTACGGCAACATCGGCTCGCAGCTCTCGACGCTGGCCGAAGCGATCGGCATGCGCGTGATCTATTTCGACCGTACCGACAAGCTCCGCCACGGCAACACTGAGCCGGTCGAAAAGCTGGAAGAGCTGCTGGCGCAGAGCGACGTCGTCAGCCTGCACGTGCCGGAGACGCCGGAGACCGCTGGGATGATCGGTGAGAAGGAGCTGCGGGCGATGAAGCCCGGCTCCCTTCTGATCAACAACAGCCGCGGCACCGTCGTCGATCTCGATGCGCTGGCGGGGGCTCTGCGCGACGGTCATCTCGCGGGTGCCGCCATCGACGTGTTTCCGGTCGAGCCGTCCTCGAATTCGGACCGCTTCAAGAGCCCGGTGCAGGGCCTCGGCAATGTCATCCTCACGCCGCATATCGGCGGCTCGACCGAGGAGGCGCAGGAGCGCATCGGCGGCGAGGTGGCGCGCAAGCTGGTCGATTTTTTCATCACCGGCTCGACCACGGGGGCGGTGAATTTTCCGGAGGTGCAGTTGCATCTGCGTCCCTCCGGCGCGCGCTTCAGCCACGTCCATCGCAACGTGCCCGGCATGCTGCGCCGGCTCAACGAGGTCTTCCTCCAGCGCGACATCAACATCGCCGCGCAGTATCTGGAGACCTCGGGCGACCTCGGTTACGTCGTGCTCGATGCCGACCTCGGCGGCCAGGATTCAGGCGCGCTGCTGCAGCAGATCCGCAGCCTCGAGGGGACCGTCGGCGCGCGGCTGGTGTTTGAGCACTAGCACTGCATTGACGACCGGCCGCAGGCGCCTTGAATGCGGCCTTCTGGCGGAACGAACAGGAACTCAGGGGGAAACGATGGCGCAAATCCATGTGACACTGTGCGCATTGCTGGTGGGCGCAGCGGGCGTGCTCGGCGCGAATTCGGCTTCAGCGGCGACGCTGGCCGAGGATGCGGACACCGTCTGCAAGGGCCTCGTCGGCGGCATCGACGCCGTGAAGATCGATTCGGCGACGTTGCTGGCGCCGTCGCAGCTTGCCGTCGCCGAACGCGGCCCGACGCCGTCGCAGCGCGTCACGCCCGCCAATCCCGGCTTCTGCAAGCTGCTCGGCCATATCGATCCCAGCGATCCCAAGGCGCCGCCGATCAAATTTCAGGTCAATCTGCCCGTCGAATGGAACGGCCGCTCGCTGCAATATGGCGGCGGCGGATTCAACGGCGTGCTGATCACGGGCCTGACGCTGCCGCCGGCCTATCCCTTCGACAAGCCGTCGCCGCTCGCGCGCGGCTTCGTCACCTACGGCACCGATTCCGGTCATGAGTCCAAGCCGGGCGAACCGCCGCAGCTGTTCGCGCTCAACGACGAAGCCTTCGAGAATTTCGCCCATCGCGCCTACAAGAAGGTGCGCGATGCCGCCGTCACGCTGATGCAGCGCGCCTACGGCAAGAGACCTGAGAAGATGTACTTCATGGGTTCGTCCGAAGGCGGCCGCGAAGGCCTCACCATGGCACAGCGCTATCCTGACGATTTCGACGGCATCTTTGCCCGCGTGCCTGTCATCAACTGGGTCGGCCTTCAGCATGCCGGCACGCGTTCCGGGCTCGTGACCATGGGTGACGGCTGGATCAACCCGGCGCAGGTGAAGCTTGTGGGCGATGCCGTGCGCGCGGCTTGCGACAAGGCCGATGGCTCCGATGACGCGCTGGTGCAGGATCCTGTATCCTGCAAGGCGGCGTTCAAGGCGGAGACGCTGCGTTGCGCGAGCGGCAAGACCGGCGATCAGTGCCTCACCGACGCACAGATCAAGGCAATCGAGACCCTGCATGCGACCTACAAATTCCCGTTCGCGCTTGCCAATGGCCTCGACGACTATCCGGGCTGGGGCGTGTCGGGCGAGGACACGCCGGCGGTTGGCCCGACCGGCGGCTGGGTCGCGTGGTGGCTCGGCACGGCGCCCCCGGCGCAGCCACCCACGCCCAATAACGGCATCGCCTGGATCTACGGTGCCGGCGGCATCCAATATGTGTTCGCGCGCGATCCCAAGCTCGACGTGACGACGTACAAGCCCGAACAGCACAAGGCGCGGCTGCTCGAGGTCTCCAGCCTGATGGATTCCACCGACCCCGATCTCAGCCGCTTCCGCGCTCGCGGCGGCCGGCTGATCATGCTCGAGCACATGGCGGACTACGCGCAGAGCCCCTATGCCGGCATCCGTTATTTCGAGAACGTCGAACGTAAGCTCGGCAAGGCCGAGACGGCTGAATTCGCGCGGCTCTACACCGCGCCCGGCGTCGACCATGTCGGATCCGGCGCGCCGGCCAATGTCGACATGCTGAGCGCGCTGGTCGACTGGGTCGAAAAGGCCAAGGCGCCCGGCAACCTCGAAGTCGCCGAGCAGAAGGTCGAGGCGCCGTCGTTTGCGACGCTTCGCGCGCTGCCGCTGTGCCGCTGGCCGGCCTGGCCGCACTACAAGAGCGGCCCGCTGACGGAGGCGTCGAGCTTCATGTGCGCTCCGTAGCAGGCGCACCACGTCGGAGGAAGCGTCACCCGGTGGCCATTGCCTGCGCGCCGCCGAGCAGCTGCGCGTTAAGCCGGCCGCCGGAGAACAGCATGTCGTCGAGGGCTTCGTCGATATCGGCGGAGACCACGGTGTTGCCGCCGTCCCGCGCAATGCTTCCTTGCGCCAGCCGCCGCATCAGCTCCTTGATGAAGGCGCAACTCGTGCCGTCGCTACGCCGGGCAGCCTCTGCGATGACCGCCTCGTCGAGCGGCAGTCCCTTGCCGTAGAGCCGGACCAGCTTGCCGCGGCCGGTCTCGTTGGGTAGCGGCACTTCGATGGCTTGGTCGATGCGGCCGGGGCGACCCGCGAGAGCACCTTCGAGGTCCTCCGGCCGGTTGGTGGTCAGGACGAACAGGATGTCGGCATCTTCCTTCAGCCCGTCCATCTCGTTGAGCAGCTTGTTCAGCATGGATTCCTCACACGGCCCCATGTCATCGCGGTCACGGGCGATGAGATCGACATCCTCGATCACCACCATCGACGGCTGGAGCAGCCGTGCCAGGCTCATATAGGCGCCGAGCAGACCGATCTGTTCGGCCGTGATGATCAGCGTCGTATGCCCGGGCAAATGCGTTGCGAGATAGCGGATCGTGTGGGTCTTGCCGGTGCCCGGCGGGCCGTACAGCAAGATGCCTTTGCGGGTCGATTGGCCCAACCGGCGCAATTGGTCTCGGGTGTTGACGAAGGTCAGAACGTTGCGATCGAGCAGCCGCAGGGTCTGCTCCGGCAGGATCACCTCGTCGCGCGACACCTGCGGCAAGCGATGCACCGTGATGCCGCGCGAGCGACCGCGATAGTCGGAGTCCGCATCGAGCGACAGGATCTTGCCGCGATAGGTCCGCGCAGCCTGTACGGCTTCTTCCAATTCACTGAAGCACTGCTGGACCAGAGCCGCGCCTGCGGAACCTGAAGACACCAGGATCTCGATCCGAATTCCGGGCTCGCGACTGTATTCGCGGTGTGCGCAGAGCAAAACCGCATAGCGGAGATGATCCTGCTCACACAGCCATAGTCCGTTATCCAGACACTTGACCGGGCGCTTCTCGCCTACGTCGACGTCGGAATATTGCAGCGGGGCGATCGCGATCGCATAGCGGCCCTCCTTGAGCAGCCGTGGAATCGACAGCGTTTCGTAGCGCTGCTCCTCGTTCAATCCCACCAGCCGGATGGCCTTGCCGAAGAGCCGGTCGACTGCGGCCTGGAGATCGACGCGCATGTGGCCGGGAAATTGGCGGATCGTGGTCACGAGTTTGCTGCGCGCGGTGCTGGCAAGGTGCCAATCGAGAACGTCGCAAGCAAAGTCGAAATCTTCCTCTTGTTCGTTCGAGGGCTCATCCGCCGCACGCATGCAGTCGCTGCACAGCCAGACCGTGCGGTCGCCGATACGCACGTCCATCTGTCCCTCGGGCTTCCCGCAGAGTTCGCAAGGAGTTTTGACCGCCTCAAGCGTGACCTGCAGTCGATGGCCGGCCAGGCCGATCGATTGTTGCGCAGATTTGAAAAGGACTTCGGCAACCGATTGAGGGTAAGGTCCGCAAACCGCCTTTTCCTTCTGCTCGATCTGGGTGATCAGCGCGGTCGCTTCACGGTCTGATTTGCCGAAGACCTGCCGAAGCAGATCCATCACGAATTGGTCCGGCGTATCATCGTCATTATGAATTACGAGCTGGGTCGGCTGGTTCTCGCCACGCATACTGTTCATCACGAAAGGTCTCCGGGACAATCTATGATTGAATAGAACGAATAGGGAACACAAAAAGCAGCGACCGTCAAGCGGGGCGGCGGCGACTAATTGCGATTGGTGGCTGAGGTCCTGGTGCGCCGGTGCGGCCCTGTTCCTCGACGACTGCCGCGGCACATCGACCTAGCCGCCGCTCTTTGACAATCTGAACCGCTTCGACTATCTATTTCGCATGCGAAATAAAGCAGCCGGCGCGGGGCATCATCGGCTGATCTACCTGTTGAGCGTTGCGCAGCGGCGCTTGCAGCGCTGGATGGCGGCGCAGCCTTCGAGCGAGGTCACGCCGGCGCAGGCAGGGCTTCTGTTCATCCTCGGCAAGCAGGACGGCGTCCTGATGGGCGAGGCGGGCACGGCGCTCGATCTGGGGCCGGCCGGCATCTCCGGCCTCGTCGACCGCACGGCAGCTGCAAGATTGATCGAGCGGCGGGCCGATCGCGAGGACGGGCGCGCCTGGCGCGTATGGCTGACGCCGAGGGGTCGTGCAGCGCTCGCACAGGCAAAGGCCAACGCGGCACAGGTCAACGCTGCCTTGACGGACGGATTCACCAGTGCGGAGATCGATATCGTCGCGCGCTGGCTGACCAGCAT
Source organism: Bradyrhizobium sp. MI1.3 (assembly GCF_055811695.1). Classification (NCBI taxonomy): domain Bacteria; kingdom Pseudomonadati; phylum Pseudomonadota; class Alphaproteobacteria; order Hyphomicrobiales; family Nitrobacteraceae; genus Bradyrhizobium; species Bradyrhizobium sp. MI1.3. Next base: position 39,447 of record NZ_JBVVPQ010000051.1, read on the forward strand.
TCAGGACAAGTTTCCAAGAGAACTTCCAACAGAGCCTTTGAGCGATACAGAGGAATAGAGGAGAGACCCATGACCGAGCACGTCCGGATCGAGAACGACGGCGGAATTCTTACGCTCACGCTGGCGCGCCCCGACAAGAAGAACGCACTGACGGATGCGATGTACGGCAAGCTTGCCGATGCCATCGAATCCGCCGAGTCCGATGCGTTGGCCCGCGTGATCCTGATCCGCGGCGAGGGCGACATGTTCACTGCCGGCAACGACGTCGGCGAATTCGCGGCGGTCGCGGCGGGCAAGTCGGAAGGAAGCCGCAACGTCGTGCGCTTCATCCAGTCGCTGGCGCGCTGCACCCGGCCCTTGGTCGCCGCGGTGCAGGGCCGCGCCGTCGGCGTCGGCACCACGATGCTGCTGCATTGCGACCTCGTCGTGCTTGCCGACAACGCGCAATTGTCGACGCCCTTCGTCAGCCTTGCGCTGGTGCCGGAAGCCGCCTCCAGCCTGCTGATGCCGGCGCGCATCGGCTATGCGCGGGCTTACGAGATGTTCGCGCTGGGCGAGGCCGTGCCGGCCAAATCCGCGCTGGAATGGGGGCTCGCCAACCGCGTGGTGCCGCTCGACAAGCTCGATGCCGAGGCGCTCGCGCTGGCGCAGCGTCTTGCCCGTCAGCCGGCCGGCGCGCTCACCGCCACCAAGAAGCTGATGCGCAATGGCGAGGCGCTGGTCGCGCAGATGAATGCCGAAGGCGAGCAGTTCGGACTGCGCCTGCGCACCGCCGAGGCGCGCGAGGCCTTCACGGCGTTCGCGGAACGCCGCCCGCCGGATTTCACCAAGGTTGCGTGATGGCCGGGGCCGGGGCTCCTTGGGCCGGAAACTCACGCCCATTCGATTAAAACCTTAACGGAACATTGGCATGTCGCGGGGCAAGGTGGTGCCCGAAGAATAGGCCCCCGACCTCAGGCCCCCGACACCATGGCAATGTTTAAGAAATCGGTAAGTTCGCTTCTCCTGACCTTGATGGCCCTGCTGGCCGCGGGTGCGCTGGCCTCTACGGCGATCCAGATGGTTGGGGCGTTCGGCCGCTATAGCGACAGCCTGGAGACCGCGCGGCTCGCCGCCGCCGACAAGGCGATCTTCCAGGGCGTGCTGGCGCTGCGCCACAATCGCGGCGATGCGCAGAGCGCAATCCTCGGCGAGGACGACCCGCGGGCAAAACTCGGCGAGGTGGAAAAGGCTGAGCAGGGAGGTTACGACGCGATTGGCGCTGCGCTCGCCACCGTCGATTTCGCCCGCCGCGACGAACTCGCTGGCACATTGAAGCAGGGCTGGAGCGCCGCCTCGCCGCAATTCCAGCTGTTCTACGATGAAGCCAAGCGCCCGCGCGCGGAGCGCAAGATCGAGCGCACCAACTCCTGGTATGATGCCGTCACCAAGGTGATCGACACGGCCAATCTCGCCTCCACCGCGGTCTCGAACCGTGCCTGGATGAACGACCCCTTCATCGCCCGCATGATCCAGGTTCGGCGCTTCGCCTGGCAGGTGCGCGATCGTTATGGAATCCATTGTTCGTCCCTTCGCTCCAACGTCAACGCCAGCAAGCCGCTCGATGACGCTCAGAAGCGGTCAGTGGCGCAATGGGATGGCACGATCGCCTCCGGCTGGGCGGGCATGGCCGAGTTGCTGGCTGCGCCGGACGTGGCGGCAGAGCTGGTGACGGCAGCGACGGACGCAAAGGCCACGACCGACGGTGCCCTCAAGCAGATCGGCGACCTCACGAAAAATTTTGACGGCAGCGGCAAGCCCGCGATGCCCGCCGCGGAATGGAATACGCTGTGTCAGTCACCCTTCGCGTCCATCGTCGCGGTGGCGAACAAGGCGCTCGACCAGTCGATCGTCCGGGCGGAAACGGTGCAGGCCAAGGCGCTCACCAATCTCGTCGTACAGTCGCTCGCGTTCCTGCTCGCGCTGGCCGTGACCCTGGCCGGCGTGTACGTGGTCCGCAACCGCCTCATGCGCCCGGTGCGCGCCATTGTGGACGCCATCGCCAAGATCAGCGCCCGCGACTACGCAACGCCCGTCCCGCAATCCAGGTATCCCGACGAGTTCGGCACCATGGCGGCCGCACTCGAAAGCCTGCGCGAGAGCGCGGCGACCGCGGAACGCCTGGGCCGGGAGCGCGAAGCGCAGCAGGCGCTCCAGCTCGCCCGCTCCGGCACCGTCGATGCGGCTTGCCGCAGTTTCGACGACACCGTGCAAGCCGTCATTCACAGCGTTGCGGCCTCGACGAAGGAACTCGATGCCACCGCGACCGACGTGCGCTCGCTGGTTACGGAATCGAGCAGCCAGACCGCGGCGGTCTCGTCCTCCGCCGAACAGGCCACCAACAATCTCGAGACCATCGCGGCCGCGACCGAAGAACTCTCGGCGTCCGTCGGCGAGATCTCCGCGCAGGTGCAGGCCAGCGCCCGCGAGGCCCGCGAGGCCGTGTCGCAGGCAGCGCAGACCAATGCGACGGTCGAGATCCTCGATCAGACCGCTGGCCGCATCGGCGAGGTCGTGAAGATGATCAACGCCATCGCAGGGCAGACCAATCTCCTGGCGTTGAACGCCACCATCGAAGCCGCGCGCGCGGGCGAGGCCGGCCGCGGCTTCGCCGTGGTTGCCGGCGAGGTCAAGAGCCTCGCCTCGCAGACGGCGACGGCGACAGAAGAGATCTCCCGCCAGGTCGCGGAGATCCAGGGCGCGACGGGCCAGGCGGTCACTGCCATCCGCGCGATCGGCGGCGCGATCAGCGGCATCGACGAGAAGATGACGGCGATCGCCGCCGCCGTCGAACAGCAGCGCGCGGCCACCACCGAGATCTCCCGCAACTTCCAGCAGGCCGCGCAGGGAACCCGCGAGGTCACCGACACCATCGGCAGCGTCGCCAGGCTCAACCAGGAGACAGGCAATGCCGGTTCGGTCCTGTCGGTGTCCGTGACGAAAATGTCCGCCGATGCCGATCGTCTCCGCGTCGCGGTCGAGGGCTTTTTGGGCGCGGTGAGGACCGCATAGCTTCGACAATCTTCCGTCCCTACGTCGCGCGATCGGCATTGCCGCCGATGCGCGCGGCGGGTACATCTGTGACGCGGCGCGAGCGTCGCGGCAGATGTAAGAGATATCAGGGATGGAGAGTTCGATGCCGGTCACGCCTCAACACAAGGCCCAGCGCCCCTATCGCGGCGTGTTCCCGGTCGCGCCCACCATCTTCGACGAGCGCGGCGAGCTCGACCTCGAGGGACAGCGCCGCTGCATCGATTTCATGATCGACGCAGGCTCGAACGGTCTGTGCATTCTCGCGAATTTTTCCGAACAGTTCGTGCTCACGGACGCCGAGCGCGAGACCGTGATGCATGCAGTGCTGGAGCATGTCGCGGGCCGGGTTCCCGTGATCGTCACCACCACGCATTTCAGCTCGGCCGTCTGCGCCGCGCGGAGCCAGCAGGCCGAGGCGGCCGGTGCCGCCATGGTGATGGTCATGCCGCCCTATCACGGCGCGACCTTCCGCGTGCCGGAGAAAGGCGTGGTCGAATTCTTCAAGGTGCTGTCGGGCGCAATCAAGATTCCGATCATGATCCAGGATGCGCCCGTCGCCGGCACGCCGCTGTCGGTCGAGCTGCTCGCGCGGCTGGCGCGCGACTTCTCCAACATCCGCTATTTCAAGATCGAGGTGCCGGGCGCGGCTGCAAAGCTGCGTAGCCTGATCGAGGCGGGCGGCAGCGATATCGAAGGTCCCTGGGACGGCGAGGAAGCGATCACGCTGCTCGCCGATCTCGATGCAGGCGCCACCGGCGCGATGACCGGCGGCGGCTATCCCGACGGCATCCGCCAGATTGTCGATCCCTACTTCGCCGGCAAGCGTGAAGAGGCGAAGGCCTCCTACGAACGCTGGCTGCCGCTGATCAACTACGAAAACCGCCAATGCGGCCTGATCGCCTGCAAGGCGATGATGCAGGCCGGCGGCGTGATCAAGTCGGACACGGTGCGGCATCCGCTCCAGCCGCTGCACCCGGCGACGCGGGCCGGGCTGCTGGAGCTCGCGAAAGAACGGGATGCGCTGGCGCTGCGGTGGGGGAAGTAGCCTCTGCCGGCGTCCTGGACAAGCGCGCCCGAAGGTTATGTGTTCCGCCTCCCGTGCGCGATTGCGCACTAGGCCGGGACGACACTGAGTGTGAGGCGCGCTGTGAGGTGCGCGCCCTGGCCTGATCCCGCCGGCTGAAAGCGTCGAATTAACGCGGTTCGGGCGGTTTCGCGCAGCCCGGCGATGACATATTGTTCGCTCGCCAACCAGGCCCGCGGAGCATATCAAGACATCGCGCAACAACTCTTCATTATGCCGCTATTCCGAACCAGGTTGGTGCGAACCAACGAGACAGGGAGGCAGTGCCATGACGATGAGGCCGGATCCCACCTTTCACGCATCGCCCAAGCTTGCGATGGAAGCTCCTGCGGAGAACTTTGCCTACACGTTGCTGCTCAGTCCGGATTTCTCAAAACCGGATGCTCTCGCGGTCATCGACGTCAAGCCGGGATCGCCGACCTACAGCCAGATCGTCCACACCGTGACGATGCCCAACAAGGGCGATGAGTTTCATCACTTCGGCTGGAATGCCTGCTCCTCCGCCTTGTCGCCGCTCACTGGGCATGCCTTCATCGAGCGGCGCTATCTCATCATCCCCGGGCTGCGCTCGTCGCGGATCTACATCATCGATACCAAGCCCGATCCGACCAAAGCCAAAATCCATAAAATCATCGAGCCCGAGGAAGTTTTCAAAAAGACCGGCTATTCGCGGCCGCATACCATCCATTGCGGGCCGGACGGCGTCTATGTGAGCACGCTCGGCGGCGGCGGCAAGGACGGCACCAACGGGCCTCCAGGCGTCTTCATCATGGATTGCGAGACGTTCGAGGTCCTTGGACGATGGGAGATCGACCGCGGTCCGCAGACGCTGCACTATGATTTCTGGTGGAACCTGCCGCGCGACTACATGGTGACGAGTGAATGGGCGTTGCCGCCGCAGTTCGAGAACGGAATCGTCGCGGAAGATCTGCTGGCGAACAAATATGGCCATCGTCTCCACTTTTGGGATCTTCGCGCCCGTCGCAACGTGCAGACCATCGACCTCGGCGCCAATCATCAGATGGCGCTGGAGGTACGGCCGGCGCACGATCCGGTTCGCGAATACGGCTTCGTAGGCGTTGTGGTCGACACCACGAATCTCGAAGCCTCGATCTGGACTTGGTGGCGCGAAGGCGGAAAATTCCATGCGGAGAAGACGGCGACGATCCCGTCCGAGCCTGCGCCAAAGGAGAAGCTCCCGCCGCTGCTTCAGGGCTTTGGCGCCGTGCCGCCGCTGGTGACCGACATCGACCTGTCGATGGATGATCGTTTTCTCTACGTCTCGTGCTGGGGCACGGGTGAGATGCGCCAGTACGACGTGAGTAATCCGCGAAAGCCGAAGCTTGCGGGCTCGGTTCACATCGGCGGCATCGCGCGCCGCACCCGTCATCCGAACGGCAAGGCATTTGCGGCCGGCCCGCAGATGGTCGAGATCAGCCGCGACGGCAGGCGGGTGTACTGGACCAATTCGCTCTATTCCACCTGGGATGACCAGTTCTATCCCGATGGCGTTCCGGGTGTGGAAGTCATGGCCAATGTCGGTCGCAATGGCGGCCTTGAGCTCGACAAGAACTACTTCGTGAGCTTCCCCGACGGATATCGTGCGCACCAGATCAGGCTGGAGGGCGGTGATTGTTCGACGGACTCCTTTTGCTACCCGTCGGCCTAGATTGGGCACACGCGAGCCTCGGCTGGCTGTGGCTCGCTCTTGTTGCGAGCGGTCTCTATCACGGGGTCAATCCGGGAATGGGCTGGCCGCTCGCCGTTTCGGCCGGGCTCATGGACAAGAGCCCGCGCGCGCTCTTTCGTGCTTTGTGGGCTCTGGCGGCCGGGCATCTCCTGGCAACGCTTCTCGTGCTGCTGCCATTCGCGTTCCTTCTCGTGCTGGCCGAGTGGCAGCGTTCGATCCAGCTCGGCGCGAGCCTTCTCGTCATCGGCTTCGGCGTCTATCGGCTGGTCGAGCGGCGCCATCCGCGCGCGCTGGCACGAATTCCGCCGACGCAATTGGCGCTCTGGTCATTTGCCGTTGCCATTGCTCATGGCGCCGCCTTGATGCTCGTGCCGATCTATCTCGGGCTCTGCCAGGCCTTCGAACTCGATGCCGGCCATGAGGCCGCCGGCGCGCTGATGAAGGCGAGTCTCGGGATGGCGGTGCTGGTGTCTTTGGTGCACGTTGCCGCCATGGTCAGCGCCGGCGGATGCCTGGCATGGCTGGTCTACCGCCATCTGGGATTGAGATTCGTCTCGCGAAGCTGGTTCAATCTGGATGTAATCTGGGCGACCAGCCTCATTCTGGTTGGCGTTGTGGCGCTCGGCTTCAATCTCGCGAGCTGGCACTGACGCTTACTGCGTCAAGGCCCACTCGCCGATGATGCGGAAGCGAGCTTTGGCGTCATCCTGCTTGAACAGCGCGACGCGATCGATCGCAAGCGTCTTGAGACCGAGCGCAGCAAACCTCCCCCGCAGCATGTCCAGAATCGGCCCGCGCCGCTCCGCGTCGAGCCGGCCCGTCAGCGTCATGTGGAAGCGGAATTCCTCCATCACGTAAGGATAGCCCCAGCGGTCGAGATAGTCGCGTTGCCGTTCGCTCAGCTTCTCCGGCTTGCGCCGCGCGCGGTCTTCCGCGCTCAGCGGCGCGCGGAAGGAATCGAAGTCGCGCGCGCAATCGGCGGCGAGCTGCTGGAGTTCGCCGACCGGCTCCGCCGGAATGACGGCGATGAAGCCGCTGATGGAATCGACGACCGGGCGGATCACCGGAATTGCGCGTGCCCTGCCGGCGAATGTCGCGCAGGCCGCAACAAGCTCGACCTCGCGCCTGTCGGACGCCAGCGCCATCGGCGCCTTCAGCGTGGCGTGAAAGCCGTATTTGCGGGGATCGGCGGTGACATCACGCCAGTCCGGAGCCGTGCGCAGGGCCTCGTCCGGGAACGGCAGCTCTCGGCCGGTATGCGCATCATAGCCGAGCAGTTCGGCGCCGAAGCGCGAGACGGCGCTGTCGGCACTGGCGGCATGGTAGATCGCGTAGCGGGGAAAATCTGTCATGGACCGAACATAACCGGTTTATGCCGCGACGACAGCTTCGCGCGGGGTAGCTGCCATGCCAAGCAACCGCGTCGCGTCGGTGAGATGTACGAGCTTGCCGCCTGATATCACGGCGATCAGCCGCGGCCGCAGCGGCATGCGGTCGTCGACCAGCAGAATGTCCGCGCGCCGTCCTTCCGCCAGTACGCCGCGATCGGCAAGGCCGGTTGCGCGCGCGGGCGCGGCGGAGACCAGGTTCCAGGCCTCGGTCAGCGGCAGCACGCCATCGGCAGCGAGGCGGAACGCAGCGAGCAGCTGCGCGGGATAGTAGTAGTCCGAGGCCAGCACCGAGCAGAGCCCTTTGGCGATCATGTCGGATGCCTTGGTCCAGCCGGTGTGGCTGCCGCCGCGCACGACGTTCGGCGCGCCGTAGACGATGGCATCACCGTGGCTTGCTGCCGCCCGCGCCGTCTCCTCGTTGATCGGAAACTCCGCGATCGCCACGCCCATCGCGCGAAAGCTCTGGCGCATCGCCGGCGTCGCATCGTCATGCGAGAGCATCCGCACGTCGGCGGCGCGCGCCGCGGCGGCGAGTCGCGACACGGAAGGCGGCACATCCGCGGCGCGGGACATTATGTGTCCGACCAGCCGGTCGAAATCTTCACCCGAGAGGCCGGTGCGCTCCACCATGCGGTTGCGCTTGCGGGGCTTGGCCATGTCCCCAACCGTGCCGTCCATGTGGTCGTTGAAGGCGAACAGGTCGACGCGGCCCTCGCTGAGCCACTGCGAGATCTCGGCCTCGGCGTCGAGATCGTAGGTCTCGTGGCGCAGGTGAAAGCGGGTGTCGGCGGCAAACTGCGGGCGCTGCCGTTCGATCGCCTCCATCAGGCCGCGCGCATTGTCGGCGCTGCGCAGGCCCGGCTCCCACGAACAGGTCGTGGCGTGAAACACCGTGGTGATGCCGTTGCTGATCGCCTGGCGATCGCTGTCGGCGAGCGCCACATCGATCGGGAAGTCGACCCCGGCACGCGGCATCATCTGTCGCTCGAAGGCATCGCCGTGCAGATCTACGATGCCAGGCAGCACCAGCAGGTCGCGCGCGTCGATCGCAAGTCGTACGCGGCTGCGAGAGCCATCGACCTGCGCGATGTCCGTTCCGGACACGAGAAGCGACGTTTCGACGAACTCGGAGCCGATCAGGGCCCGGCCGCCCTCGAGGAATATGTCTGTCACGCGACCGCGCTTCGTTTGCTGGCAGAGGAAGGTGCCCCTGCTTCGTATGTCGTGAGGAAATCCTCAATCCCGAGCTTGCGGAAATCGGGCAGGGCTTCACGCAACTTGTCGTGATCCCAGTCCCACCAGGCGAGCCTCGCAAGCCGCCCCGCAACCTCTTCCGAGAACCGCCGGCGCACGATGCGCGCCGGATTGCCGGCGACGATGGTGTAGGCCGGCACGTCCTTGGTGACGATGGCGCCGGCCGCGATCACCGCGCCGGTGCCGATGTTGCGACCCGGCAGCACGATCGCGCCGTGACCGATCCAGACGTCGTGACCGATATGGACGTGGTGCTGGCGCCGCGAGTCGAAGAATTCCGTGTCGTCGCTCTCGCCTTCGAAATAGGCGCTCGACCGATAGGTGAAATGCGCCTGCGTGGCCCGGTGCATCGGGTGATTGCCCGGATTGATCCGTGTCATCGCCGCGATCGAGCAGAATTTTCCGATGGTGGTGTAGGTGATCTGGGCGTCATTCACGACATAGGAGTAATCGCCCATCGTCACTTCGTGCAGCATCGTGCGCGCGCCGACCTCGGTGTAGGCCCCAAGCCTGGTGTCGTGCAGCTTCGCCGAGGGATCGATGGTCGGCTGGACCGAAAGAGCTTTGGCGGCCATGTTGCATCCGAACGAGAGGGCGGGCGTTTCTCTTCGAGCGGCTTGATGACAATGTCATGACGACGCGATGACAGGGGATGAACAGGGGATGAGGTGTGTAGGATCGCCGCACCGCAACGTCCGTGTCACACAAGTGTCAAGCGCCGGGGTTAGCGGTGGGTCCCAGCTACTCTGGAGCCCTGCATGCTGGTGGTTGAAGGTCTGACGTGTCGCTTCGGGGTGAAAGCCGCGGTGGACGACGCTTCGTTTCAAGTCTCTCCCGGCGGTTTCGTCGGCGTGATCGGACGGTCCGGCGCCGGCAAGTCGACCCTGCTGCGGACCATCAACCGTCTCGCGACGCCTTCGCAGGGTCGCATCCTGTTCGACGGCCTCGACGTCACCGCGTTGCGCGGCAAGGAGCTGCGGCAGTGGCGAGCGCGCTCGGCGATGATCTTTCAGCAGTTCAACCTGGTCGGCCGGCTCGATGTTCTCACTAACGTCCTGATGGGACGGCTCGCGACGATGCCAGCCTGGCGCTCGCTGTCGCAGACCTGGCCCGAGCAGGACAAGGCGCTGGCGATGTCCGCGCTCGAACAGTTCGATATCGCCCCGCTCGCAGCCCAGCGCGCCGATCAGCTCTCCGGCGGCCAGCAGCAGCGCGTGGCGATCGCCCGCGCCCTGGTGCAGCAGCCCGACATCATTCTCGCCGACGAGCCTATCGCCTCGCTCGACCCGCGCAACACCAAGATCGTGATGGATGCGCTGCTGCGCATCAACAAGCATTTCGGCATCACCGTGCTCTGCAACCTGCATTCGCTCGATCTGGCGCGCAGCTATTGCGACCGGCTGATCGGCATGGCGCAGGGCCGCGTCGTGTTCGACGGCGCGCCGGCCGAGTTGACCGAACACGTTGCGCGCGAGCTCTACGATCTCGAAGCCGCCGATGTCATGGGCGGCACGCCTGCACCGGTGCGACAGGGCATTCCGGCGCTTGGAACGGCGGCCGCCGCCTGAGCTGCGCCGCTTCAGGACTCACCAGTTTTGCGTCAACCGACCTCAACCAATGAAGAGGCTATCATGATTACTCGCAGATTGATTCTTGCCGGCGCCGCCGCGCTCGCGTTCACGGCTTCCGCGTCCGCCGAAGACTGGAAGGCCAAATATCCCGAGCTGACCTTCGCGGTCATTCCGGCGGAAAACGCCTCGGGCGTCACCGAGCGCTGGGCGCCGTTCATGAGCTATCTCTCCAAGGAACTGGGCGTGAAAGTCACGCTGCGCATCGCCAACGACTACGCTGCCGTGATCGAAGGCCAGCGCGCCGGCAACATCCACATCGCGAGCTACGGCTCTGCCTCGTTCGCCCGCGCCCGCCTGACCGGCGTCAAGACCGACGCCTTCGCCAACGACATCAATTCCGACGGCTCGACCGGCTATTACTCGGTGTTCTTCGTCAAGACGAGCAGCCCCTACAAGAGCATCGACCAGCTCAAAGGCAAGAACCTCGGCCTGGTCGACCCGAACTCGACCTCCGGCAACAACGTGCCGCGCTTCGAGCTCGACAAGATGGGCATCGCGGATGCCGACACCTATTTCAGCAAGGTCGTCTTCACCGGCAGCCATGAGAACGCGATCCTGGCGCTGGCGCAGGGCACTGTCGACGTTGCCGCCAACCAGTGGACCAGCGATGACGATTCGACGCTGGCGCAGATGCTGACCAAGGGCATGCTGAAGAATGCCGACGGCTCGGCGATGAAGAAGGACGATTTCCGCATCATCCACAAATCGGCGCCCATCATCAACGGCCCCTATGCCTACAATTCCGACCTGCCGGAAGAGGCCAAGGCCGCCATCGCCAAGGCGTTCTTCGACGCGCCGGTCAAGGACAAGGCGGCTTTCGATCGCCTCCAGGACGGCCAGAAGAAGGGTTTCCATCCCGCGACCACCAAGGATTGGGATGGCACGATCGAGCTGATCAAGTTCGTCGATGCGCTGCGTAAGAAGAAGGCGTCCTGAATTTCGGGACGATGCCACTGGAGCCGGGTCGATGGACCCGGCTCTTTCTCTTTGATCGACCACCTTTCCTGATCAGATGACCGTCGCGGTTTCGATCCTTCCCGAGCAGCAGCTCGCCGTGCTCAACGCCGCCTATCGCCAGGCGGTCGCGCGCAGGCGGCTCCGACTCCTGTTTGGAGCCGTGATCTTCGCCGCTGCACTGTGTCCGGCCGCGTTCGGCGCCGAAGTGAATCTGCGCACGCTGTTCACCCATTACGGCAACTTCATCAGCTATTTCGACCGCATCCTTACACTCGACAACGGACAGCGGGTCTGGACCGATGTCGGCGAGTGGCTGTGGGGCTGGCGCAAATGGCTGAAGATGCTGGGCGAGACCGTGCTGATCTCCTATGTCGGCACGTTGATCGGCGCGGTTTTTGCATTTTGCCTCAACTTCTTCGCTGCTGAAAACACCTCGCCCGCGCCCTGGCTGCGTTTCACGGTGCGGCGCCTGCTCGAATTCGCCCGCACGGTGCCCGGCATCGTGTTTGCGCTGATCTTCGTGATCGCCTTCGGTCTCGGTCCGATGGCGGGTGTGCTCGCAATTGCGATTCACTCCACCGGCGCGCTCGGCAAGCTGTTCTCGGAGATCGTCGAGAACGCCGACATGAAGCCGGTCGAAGGCGTTCGCTCGACCGGCGCAAGCTGGCTCTCCTGTATGCGCTTCGCCATCCTGCCGCAGGTCATGGCAGGCTATGCCAGCTACGCGCTGCTGCGTTTCGAGATCAACGTCCGCGAGGCCTCCGTGATGGGCTTTGTCGGTGCCGGTGGCATCGGCCAGGAGCTCGTCGTCGCCATCCGCAAGTTCTACTACTCCGACGTCAGCGCGATCCTGCTCACCATCATCGTCACGGTCTTCATCATCGACATCAGCACCGGCTGGCTGCGCGGCCGCCTGTTCGGCAAGGAGGCGCGGACGTGACGGGACCGCAGGAGACCGATACCGCGGCGCTTCGCGCGCGCTATCCTGACGTGTTCGACCGGCCGGCCTCGGCGCGGCTCGCCATGCCGGCGATGATCGTCGCGGCGCTCGCGATCCTGATTTACGGCCTCGTCGATCTCGACTTCTCGCCGTCGCGGTTCGTCGCGGGCCTCAACCAGCTCGGCTGGATCAGCCTGATGATGATCCCGCCGGATCCCGGCTCGTCGCTGCCGATCTATCTGAAGGCGCTGGGCGAGACGCTGTCGATCGCGCTGCTCGGCACGACGCTGGCCGCACTGTTCGCGCTGCCGGTCAGTCTTCTTGCCGCGCGTAACGTCGTGCCGTCGAGCATTTTGCGCTTCCCGATTCGGCGTTTCCTGGATTCGATCCGCGGCGTCGACACGCTGATCTGGGCGCTGGTGTGGATCAACGTGGTCGGGCTCGGCCCGTTTGCCGGCGTGCTCGCCATTGCCGTGTCGGATTTCGGCGCGTTTGGAAAACTGTTCTCGGAGGCGATCGAGGGCGCCGACCAGAAGCAGGTCGAGGGCATCCGCGCCTCCGGCGGCAGTGCGCTGCACGAGATCCGCTTCGGTCTGCTGCCGCAGGTTTTGCCCGTGATCGCCGGCCAAGTGCTCTATTTCATCGAGTCGAACACGCGTTCGGCTACCATCATCGGCATCGTCGGTGCCGGCGGCATCGGCCTCCAGCTCGCCGAGCAGATCCGCGTGCTGGAATGGCAGAAAGTGTCGTTCCTGATCCTGATGATCCTGATCGCGGTCGCCGCGATCGATTTCGTTTCGGGCAAATTGCGGTTTGCGATTATTGGGCGAAGGGCGGTGGCCTGATCACCGATTTCGTAGGGTGGGCAAAGCGAAGCGTGCCCACCACTTCAATCGCGACGTTGGATAGATGGTGGGCACGGCGCAAGCGCGCCTTTGCCCACCCTACGATTCTTCACCCGTTCTCCACCAGAAATTCCACCCGCTCCGCGGCAAAGCGCGAATGCTTGGTCACCAGCGGCTTGCCGTCGAGATCGTGGTCGGTGGCATCGACCACCAGGATCGGTCGTCCCAGCGCCAGATCGAGCCGGGCGGCGTCGGTTGCGTCGACGATGCCGGCGGTGATCCGGGTCGCGCCCCGGCGATAGTCGCGGACGCCGTAATGCTCGAGCAGTTTCGTCATCGAGCGGGTGGCAGCAAAGACGTCGCCCGCACCCGGGAACAGCTGCGCCGACAGCCACGTCGTGGAGACGCAGATCGGCGTGCGGTCGGCGAGGCGCATCGCCTCGATCCGCACCAACGGTGCGCCGGCCTTCAATCCAAGTTCCCGCGCGAGTTCGCGGGTCGCGACATCATCGGACGCCTCGATCAGCCGGCCATGCGGTTCGCGGCCGTCGGCGCCGACGATCTCGGAGAAGCGGGTCCGCGAGCGCAGTGGATAAGCGAGCTTCTGCGCCTCGACATAGGTTCCGCTGCCGCGTTCGGCCCGCACGATGCCGCGCTCGGCAAGCGCGGCCAGCGCGCGTCGCACGGTGTGGCGGTTCACGCGATAGGTTTCGGCGATCTCCACCTCGCCCGGCAGCTTGTCGCGGGCCGCCAAGCGGCCGGCGGCGCGGGCCCCCCCCCCCGCCGCCGCGGCCCGGCGGCCCCCCCCCCCCCCCGGGGGGGGGGGGGGGGGGGGGGGGAAGGGGGGGGGGGGGGGGGGGGCAAAAAACCCCCGTTT
>NZ_JBVVPQ010000052.1:0-52990 GCF_055811695.1 Bradyrhizobium sp. MI1.3
TCTGCAGAATCTCCGCCTGCTTGGTGATCGACAGATCGTGCTCACGGTCGATCATCGCTTTGCGCTCAGCAATCCCGCCTTGGTGAGCGCTTCTTCTAAAAAATCGTTCTCCAGCGTCAGCTCTCCGATCTTGGCGTGCAGCGACTTCACGTCGATAGCAGCCGCGGCAGGCGACATGCTCCCAGAGCCGAAGACCCCGGAAGCGCCACCCTCCAACTGCGCCTTCCACGCCGTAATCTGATTGGGGTGGACGTCGAACTGCTCGGCAAGCTGAGCTATCGTCCGGTCGCCCTTGACAGCGGCAAGCGCCACCTTCGCCTTGAACGCCGGTGTGTGGTTCCGGCGCGATCGTCTGTTCATGGTCTCTCCTGTTCACGGCGATTATCGCCGCGTTTCAGGCGGAAACTCCACTTATCGTCTTGTTCAAATTTGCGGAGCCGGCTCTTTTCGCAGACGTCACAGAAATCCAGGCAAATGGCGACCCCCATCAAAGCACCTTCGGTGGCCAGGACACATACACGGTCACCCGCAGTGATGTTTTCCGTTCCCCAACCATCGTGCGCGTAGGGGCGATCTTGTCGTAGATCAGGCGCTCCTCTCCATAGCCGTTGTAGGTCCGGGCTCGGTTCACGATCCCATGGTCGGTTGTCTCGTGCCAGGTCCCTGGAATCAGAATTTCGGGAGCTTCCAGCTCGTCCGTAATGTCGCGATCTCGAACGAGCTTGAGGATGTGCTCGCGCAATTCCGGCGAGACGGTTAACTCGGGCCACACAATCGCGATGCAGTTCTCCTTCAGAGCCTGATCGATCTGCTGAGAAATGGTGTCCTCAGCTGACGGTGCGTTAGTGCCAGAGATGATGAAGCGCTTATCGCACTCTGTTGAACAGAACTCCGGCTGGAGCTCTAGTGCCTTGAACAGGCAAGCGCCCACCTTCCATTCACTCGCATCCGGTGCGGTACTATGCAATGTGCGAGTATCCACGACCTGCACCGGGTAGCCCTTTATCACTGAGGGCAGGATCCGATGAAAGAGCAGGCCCCGTTTCGAGTAGGCTTGCAGCCTTCGAGCCGGACGCAATGCGCTCACGCCCTGCCGCGGAATGAACCAGCATCTAAGCTGCTTGACGTGCCACTCACTCGGCACGATCGGCCAATGAGACCGCCGATCAGCAAGCGCACGATCAAGTTCCCGTATCAGGCCGCCCATTCTTACGGCTGCCAGTTCAGCCGTCTCATAGGATAGCGACCACGAGAGATGGCCAACTCCTATTGAGCCGGTGAAGCTCTCTCGTGCGTCCTCGATTCGCTTTTCTGTAAGATTTCGGTAGGCCTTGTGCACGCTTCCGGGAGCATTCCGAAACAGCGCGTCGAGCTCAATCAGAGCTTTCCTGAGATCATCCCGACTGGCATTCGTGATTAGCTCCTGTCGTTCGGCAAGCTCCCGCGCCTCTTTCTTCCAGGCATCAAAAAATTCTTCCAGGCATCAAAAACTGACGTTTCGGCTCGGTTGTCCACGCGCCCAGGCAAAATTTTCGTCCCAATCACCACCACCAATATATTCCATCGATAGGCGTGCGCCGACCAATTTGCAATTGGCCCGACCAGTTGCTCACACTTCATCGCCGGTGCCGAGCCGCCACAACCGAGCCGCTTTCGCAGAAGTGTACGGCCGCAGTGAAAACCTGCGCAAAATCCTGCGGGGACAACGAAAAGCTGCATTGTTGTCACGATGCTATTGACGAACCCATGCGGACTGTTTTTCAATGTGCACGGGAGATCCGCGGTGCTCAGGCACGCGGACGGGGGCGTTCATATGGGGATATTCAGCCGAGCCGCGGCTGGCATTGGCATCTGCCTTGCCGTGAGCGGGTGCACCAGCCTGTATCATATTCATGACCCGCAGACAGGTGTGATCACGGCGGGTGAGCTGCCGTACTTTCTCAAGTCGATCAGGTGTGAGGTCGTGACTTTCTACCAGCTCGAACGCGAGAGGCGAAAGGAATACCTGAAGATCTACAAGAGGCGGCCTGAAGAGGCGTTCGATAGGTACGCTCATTTTGACATCGACCCCTTCCTGTACGGCACATTCTTTCTGGAGTTGAAGGTGACCGATACCGGCGGGCTCGGATCCGGTACGGCATTCGACTACAAAAGGATTCTGAGCGTGAGCAGTAATGACGTGACCCATGTGGGCCCCACTGCTTCAGCCCAGGATACCTATGACCTGATCTGGTCATTTCTGATGAAGCAGAACGCCCAGCTAGCTTCCGATACGGCGCCGGCGCCGGCGGATCCAGCAAGGTATGAGCGTGGCTGCTATCGAGGAGCGCCTGCGGACTTGATCGAACTCGAGGGCCTCGCCGAGCATAAATATCCGGAGCGCGCCGCCTACAAGCGTATCATTGTCGATGCATCCAAGCCGCTCGCAGCTTGGTTACGGGACAACGCGATCCTCATAGCCGCCAACAATCTCACGCCGGCCATGCCTTCGGAGAGCGCGGAGCCGGCGCAAATGACGTACACGTTTTCAGTCCAGGTTACTGGCGGCGTCGAGGCAAAATACTCTCTCACTTCTTCGCGCTGGACGCCTGCCTCAGTCCAGGCGTCGGCCTCCGCTCAGCAGTTCAGTAATCTCGGAATCTACATCAACGGTCCGAATGCCGTCCTTGCTAACGGAGCCAAATCCGGGTCCGCCGGCTATGCGGACAAAACGCCGCCGCTTGGATCAAAGGACAATCCAATTTACACGGCACCCTCGCCGGGAGGAGAAAAGTCGCAGGAATTCCAAGGAGGAGCGGGGTCCACCGGGCGCCGTACGGGCGCTGGGCCTCGGACAAATGGTTTCATTGTGGCGCCAGTTCCTGTGTTCCCGCCGACCCCTACAGCGACGCAGTAGGAAAATGTTTCGCCTGTGGCTGCCCAGATTCGTTCTGTTGCTCGTTCTCTTGTTCTGCTGGGCGGCGAACGCTCAACCTGCGCTTCCTTCGGGCGTCTCCGAAATGGAATTGTACGGCACGGTCATCCGCGGCTCGAAATGGGACATCAAAGAGATACCGGTCTGCTGGGAAAACCTGCAGCCGAAGGATCAAAAGTATGCCGATCTTGTTCGAAAAGCGGTTGCGGAAACGTGGGAGACTGCGGCGCAAGGTGGCGTGTGGTTTGCGAAGACTTGGCCGTCCTGTACGGGCGGCGCGGCAGGTGTGCACGTGCGGGTCGCTGATGAAGGCGCCCACACCGACATCATCGGCAAGTATCTCGACGGCAAGCCATCGGGCATGACTCTCAATTTCAGTTTCGATCATTGGAGCAAAGGCTGTCGGCATAGACGCGAGTTCTGCATCCGTGCGGTTGCAGTCCACGAGTTCGGACATGCTCTTGGTTTCACGCATGAACAGAACCGCGACGATGCGCCGGAGCAGTGCCGCAACGAGAAAGCTTCTGGCTCGGTCGGCGATTATAAAGTCACCAAGTACGACCCCAATTCCATAATGAACTATTGTAATCCAGCATGGAACGGAAACGGACAGCTCAGCCCTCTCGATATCGCCGCTGTCAGGACATTCTATCCGTCCTGACACTCGGTCTTTTGGTATCCACGAGCGCTCCCGCGCAGGCGGATCGCGCGGCAGTGCAAATTGCTGCGCGTTACAACGTCAGGACGGTTCACGTCCAGTTCGTTGGCGTGATGTACAACGACAAGCAGGAAGTCGGCGGCGGCTCCGGGCTGCTCATCGGCGACAGCCTCGTGCTGACCAACAGTCATGTGATCGGACGCGAGGAGAACTATAAGAGCTTCGAAGTCAATGCCCGTCTCGGGTCGCGCAATGCGAACCCGATCAAGGTCACTGCGGTTCATCGCGACGATGCCAGAGACTTGGCTCTTCTCGAGCTGTCGCAGCCCGCCGGAAACAGCGGAGGCGCCTCTCGTTGTCCGATGCCCGTGATCGATGACAACCAGCAAGCCCCGATGGGGACTCAGCTTTATCTGCTCGGTTATCCGCTCGATCTGGATCTGAGCATATCGAGCGGTCTGATAAGCAACCAGACTAGCCCGAACGGTCGCTGGCAAACGAACACGGTCATGAACGTCGGCAACAGCGGCGGCCCCGCATTCAACGAGTTCGGCGCCCTGCTGGGGATCGCAGTTGGCGGCATCGTCAAGTGGAACGAGGCGGATGTTGTTGGCGTCAACTTCATCATTCCCGCCACCGTGATTGCTGCAAGCCCTCTGTACAGCATGATCGCGGCCATTCCAAAGCCTTCTGTTTGCTGGACCAAGTGGGTCGAGACAACGATCTCGTTTGAGAACTGGACGAAACTGAATTCCACGCATGTGCAGACGCAAGCCAATGCCGGTGTGAAGATCCCCGAAATCCTCTCCGGAGCGATCCAGACGCTTCTGCCCGAAGACCGCCGCCTCATCGTGAACGTCCCGGTGTCGCAGCTCGTCGACCCGAAGCTGATCGAGCGGGCGTATACGGTGGACAAAACCAAGGACGATCACCCGGTCGTATTTGCGGAGCATTCGGCGGACTATGCCGAGACTTTCCCGGCTGAGCCCGGCTACCGCATCACAGGGTGCACGTGGCACGTTGAGACCGCCAATGGTGCCAGCAATATCGGTTGCGCGATCAACGGCGGCGGGGCGGAGGTTCGCTTCACCTACAGGCTTACCAGCGGACCTGCTGTCGACAGGTATCGCGGATGGCTGGGCGCTACGGTCAACGTTTCCCAAACCCTTGTAAAGTAGGTAGCTGATCGATGGTCATGCTCGTCTTGCCAATTCGAGGTTCGAACGGGTTGCATCGGCTCGGCCAGGCCTTCCAGCAGCTTCGAACAGTGCTCATTGTCTTGTTTTGCGCGCTCGCGACCGGTTGCGCCCACCAGGGTCCGGCCTCGCAGCAGGCCAACCGGCATATACAGAAGGCGCCCCAGAAACATGAGAGCGCGTTCAAAAAATACGGCTATCGCTATGGCCCCGGGTACTACCACCATGTCCGGCACTATCATGCCTACCTCCCTTTGCGGCAGACAACCGGTGAGGCGAGCGAGGAAGCGCCTCCCGACAAACGCAGCACCGGAGCCGAGGTGGTGGTCAATAGACCGGTGATTAAGGGGTTGGTCCCCGTCTACTTCGCCACCAATCGCGTGGTGACGGGTGGGTCCGGTCTGGAATTGACCCAGATCTCCTATAGTCGTGCGGCCACCAACACATTTGGCCGCGTGACGGTTAGCATTCCCATCGTTCGGAGTGAAGGACTATGACTACGATCGGGAGAGTGCTTTGTACGCTCCGGATAGCTTGTTCGATCTCCTCCAGCTCATTAAATCGGCGGGCAAAGTCTCACGGATTATCGTGATTGCCCATAGTCTGGGCAGCGAGGTTGTTTTGGGCGCCTTGCAGCAAGCCGCGCTGAGCCAGACGGCGCTCGGGATTACTGAATTGATTTTTGCGGCCCCGGACGTGGATCGCGACATTTATCTTCAGCGCGCGAGCCAAATCAAGGCAGCGGCGGGCGCGGTGACGTTATACGCGTCCTCGACGGATCTCGCGTTGCTCGCCTCCATGGAGAAAGCGCAATCCACGTCGCGAATGGGGTTCGTAACCAAGAGCGGGCCAACTCTCGTGCCCGGTATCGAAACGGTCGATGTTTCTGCTGTGGGAAGCGAAATGTTTGCTCTAAATCACAGTACGTACTCAACCAGCCGCGCGGTTCTCGATGACATAGGCCGGATCATCTCGTCTTCGACGCATCTTAAACCCCCGCAGCGGACCCCGACCCTGCGATCGATGCCCGACGATTCGAATACGACTTATTGGATGTATCCATATTAAGAATCGCTCTTCGGCTGTTTGCAGAGTTGTGGGCCACAAACCTGGCGGATGTGTGCGCGTTCAACGCGAAAATTAGAACGCACGGAGGCGAAAACTTGAGGGCGGATGTGGTTTCTCAATCAGCGGGTCCCAGGTTCGAGTCTGGTACGCCCATCAAAATAACGGGCGGCAGTTACTGGCGCGCCATTGGCTCGAGTCACGTCTGAGTTCGGCGTGTCGAATAATTTGCCTTGCGGAAAGCGGCAACCAAACTCGTAGGTCTCTGTTCCGATATGTGCCAAAACTGGATCGGCTGCTCCAGCTAGAGATTTTCGCCAAGACGGCCGAGCTCGGCAGCCTGTCCAAGGGCTGCGGACATTCGGCGGATGTCGAACGCGGCCGCGAGCCGACACCTGAGCGGACTTGAGGAGCGGTTCGCGGTGCGGCTGATCGAGCGCAACATGCGCCGGCAATGGCTGACCGAGGCAGGGCAGGATTTTGTTGCAGCGTTGCAGCCCGCTCCTGAACGACGCCAAAGCCGAGGATGGCGTGAGGGACCGCACGCCGTCGCCCAAGCGCATGCTGCGCGTTACGAGTTCGCTGTCGTTTGCGATGATCTACATGGCGCCGATGCTGCCCGCATTTCGCAAGCTCTACCCTAAGCTCGACGTCCAGATCATCGCGGCCAACCGCTATCCCGATTTCATCGAGCCCCGGGTCTCCCTCCGGCGAGGGCCGCCTTGTTGAATTAGTCCAATTGGCGCGCAGCAGTCCTTATGGACAGCCATAAGCCAGTACTCAGCTTGGGAAGCTTGACGGTATCGAGCTAAATCAATCTCTTACGCGCAAAACTGCCCTTAACTGCCATGAGCGGCATCAATGGGTTGCGGCCACAAAACAAAACGATGATGGGCCACCCGACCCCTACGAAATGCGAAGCCCCGCCATCCTGGCAGATGACGAGGCCAAATCTTCGCAGAGCAGTTCCACGACCAACAATTCTACATCTGCTGCTGATCTCCCGCAAGCAGCGGTCGAAACGCTGGGTGTCGAGGCTTCTGGCCTCTATGCTCAATTCGCATCATGCGAGAGTGCGAAACAGCTAGACGCCAACGCCCGGCTGATCTGGGAGCGGTATGGCGCCGGCAAGCTCTCCGACCGCGAAGCATCGCACCCTGCCGCCTGCATCGAGGGCCGCAGGCCGCACCGACGGTTCTCCGCGGCGAAGCCAGTCGGTGCTGGCGGTCAACGGCGCCTAAGCCGGTTCTTGCCCCGACGCCCGCAGCGGTCTCCGGATCGCAAGGCATCGCGCGAGCGACGGCGAATGCTCGGTGGCTCCAGCGCGCTGCCGGAGAACCTGCGGCACCACTTCACCGAGGGGCAGCGGTCCGTCTTGTGCATTCTCGCGGGCGAGATCAAGCGCCATGGCTTCTGCGACCTCCCGATCGACAAGCTTGCCGCATTGTCAGGTGTTTGTCGCACCACTGTGCAGACCGCCTTCCACGAAGCGCGACGGCTAGGATTAATCCGGATTTCAGAGCGACCGCGACCAGGCCGAAAGAACCTTCCGAATATTGTCGAGATCGTCTCCCGCGAGTGGCGGACTGGATCCAGCGCGCCGGCATCAGCCAGCCGGATAGGGTCCAAACCGGTGAAAACGGGGGGCCCCACGAAGAGCACAGATCAAGAAAGGAAGCTGCTCGGCGATGAACTGAGCGTTCGGCAAGGCCATCCTGCGCCGAGAATGCGGAATCCGGGGCAAAGCGGCCACCGATTCCGACGGAAGGCGGCCACCGATTCCGATCGAAAGCGGCCACCCGATCCGAACGAATGCGGCCACCCTGTTGATAGGGTGAGACGGTGGCGTTGTCGGCAATCTGAACGGGGCAAGGTCCCTCCTTTTGCGGTTGACGCAATGGGAGGTCCGATGCCCGCCGAGAGATTGCCGATGCGGAAGATTCGAGAAGTTCTACGCCTGAAGTATGCCTGTGGGGTGAGCGATCGGGTGATCTCCCGATCGGTCGGGATCGGTCGCACGGCGATCGCGGAGTATGTCCGCCGGGCCGCGGTGATCGGCATCACCTGGCCGATCCCGGAGGAGCTCGACGACACAGCCCTGGAGCGCAAGCTGTTTGCGCCGGCCGGCTACAACCCGCCACGATCGAAGCCGCTTCCGGATTGGGGGCATGTCCATGCCGAGTTGCGCCGCCGCCGCGTAACGCTGGCACTGCTGTGGGAGGAATACCGCGGCCATCATCCCGACGGCTACGGCTACAGCCGATTCTGCGACCTCTACGTCGAATGGCGCCACGGCATCACGGCGACCATGCGGCAGACCCACGCGGCCGGCGAAAAGCTGTTCGTGGACTTCGCCGGCGATACCATGCCGGTGTTCGACGGGCTCACCGGGGAGGTGCGCGCCGCCAAGATCTTCGTCGCGGTCATGGGAGCGTCGAATTACACCTTTGCCCAAGCCCGGTTCAGCGAGGCGCTGCCCGACTGGATCGGCGCCCATGTGGATGCGCTCACCTTCCTGGGCGGGGTGCCGAAGGCGCTCGTCTGCGACAATCTGAAGGCCGGGGTGACGGTGGTGAGCCGCTACGAGCCAGGCGTCAACCGGACCTACCAAGATCTTGCCGCCCATTACGGCACCACCATTATGCCGGCGCGGCCCCGCAAGCCGCGCGACAAGGCCAAGGTGGAGGCGGCGGTTCTTATCGTCCAGCGATGGATTTTGGCGCGGCTGCGCAACCGGCGCTTCTTCTCGCTCGCCGAGTTGAATGTTGCGATCCGCATCCTGGTCGACCAACTCAACGCCCGCCTGATGCGCAAGCTCGGTGCCAGCCGCCGCGAGTTCTTCGACACCATCGATCGTTCGGCCCTGATGCCGCTGCCGGCCGAGGCCTATCAGTACGCCGAATGGCGTCGTGCCCGTGTGGCGCCGGATTACCATGTCGAAGTTCAGGGACACTTCTACTCGGTGCCATCCCGCATGATCCGCCAGGTTGTCGAGGTTCGGGCCACCGAAGCCACCATCGAGGTGTTCCATCGCGGCACCCGCATCGCCAGCCATGCACGCTCGGGGGTGAAGCGCCGCCACACCACGATCCCCGAGCACATGCCGAGCGCGCATCGCCGATACGCCTTCTGGACGCCGGCGCGTCTGCTGGCCGCCGCTGAGAAAGTCGGTCCGTCCACAATCGCGCTGTGCGAGGCGATCATGCGGACAAAGCCGCATCCCGAGCAGGGCTTCCGATCCTGTCTCGGCATCCTGCGGTTGGAAAAGACCTATGGGACGCGACGTCTCGAAGCCGCTTGCCGCCGCGGGATCAGCATCGGCTCAGCGAGCTATCGGTCGATTGCCTCGATCCTCAAGACCGGCCTGGACAAGTCCTTCCTTCCCGACACCACCCCCGACGCCGATCCCATCCAGCACGGTAACATCCGTGGCCGCGGCTACTACCACTGACCAGCAACAAGGAGGCATTATGCTCAGCAATCATACCCACGAACGTCTCGCCGCTCTCGGGCTCGCCGGAATGGCCAAGGCCTTCGATGATCAGCAACGCCAACCGGACGTCACCGCGCTGACCTTCGAGCAGCGCCTCGGCCTGATGATCGATCGCGAAGCAACTGAGCGAGAGAACAAAAGGCTCATCGTACGCCTGAAGTTTGCCTCGCTACGGCAGGCCGCAATCGTCGAAGATGTCGATCTGCGCGCTCCGCGCGGCATCGACCGCGCCTTCTTTGCCAAGCTCGTCGATGGCGATTGGATCGGCCGCAAGCAAAATTTGCTCATCACCGGGCCGACCGGCGTCGGCAAGAGCTGGATCGCCTGCGCGCTCGGTCACAAGGCATGCCGCGATAATCGATCGGTCTTATACCATCGCCTGCCAAGGCTGTTCGAAGCTCTTGCGCTCGCCCGCGGCGACGGACGCTATGCGCGGCTCCTCAAGACGTTATCGAGGGTCGATTTGCTCATCCTCGACGACTGGGGCCTCGCTCCGATTACCGGCGAGCAGCGTCGCGATCTCCTCGAAGTCGTCGACGATCGTCACCAGCGCGGATCGACCATCATCACCAGCCAGGTACCGATCGAAAATTGGCATGAGATCATCGCCGACCCGACCATCGCCGACGCCGTCCTCGACCGCCTCGTCCACAACGCTCACCGCCTCATCCTCAAAGGAGACAGCATGCGGAAAATAACTGCCCAACGCGCCAATCTTGACGCCGCGAAGAAAACCTGACCCAACTCCTCATGCCGGCAACGACACCCCGGCCGCCTTCGTCGGAACGGGTGGCCGCCTTCGATCGGAATGCATGGTCGCGTTCAATCGGAATCTCTGGCCGCAATCCCCGGAATCCGCACCGAGAATGGCGACGTCGCCGCATTGATGCCAAAAACAATGTGCGGTTTGTCTCCTATCCGCTCGGTGGGGCGGTGGCAACACAGCCAAGTAGGTTATAGGCTTCGTGGCGCTTGTTGCGGTGGCGGCGTTCGCCGGTCGATTGGGCCTCGCAATTACGGACTGTCAATTTTCAGTTCAAGGATTTTTATAGTGTCGGCAGCTAACCTTATCGTCGCCTCTGATGGCGCGCATCTCGTCTCGGACGGGCTTGTCTGGAACACAGCAGATCAAGCAATCACTGCGATTTGCAACAAGGCTGTCCTGTTGCCCCAGTTCAAAGCAGCCGCAACGGTCCGCGCTGAGCAATTTGTTGTTTTCCAGGCCGTGTCGCTCGCTTTGTCGACGATGGCGGCTAGCGGCTTTGACGACTTCAAGCAGGCAATCGGTCCCACGCTTATGGAGCTGAATGCCAGGATGGCCGCAATGGGTGCTGCGGGTCCACTTGAAGTTTCGGTCGCAGGAATCTCAGAACAGCACGGCCCGGCCGGTTTCCGGATGACGACGCTGCAGGCCGGCGGCGAGCACCTCGAACCATGGCGCGTGATCGATTTTCCGCGGGGCTTCAACCCATGTCCGTGCATCAGCGAGGCGGACGAGCGAGAGATCCGTGCGGCAATAGAGAAGGCGCCGGCAACGCTGGAAGCGCACGCAATTGCGGCGCTGAAAACACAGCGTGACATCGCTAGCCGAGACTACGCTGAGGGCCGGACGCCATGTTGGGTGGGCGGCTTCGCTCAGATCACTACCATTTCGGCAGAGACTATTGCCACGCGCATCATCCATCGTTGCAACGATGATGTTGTCCCGGCGAAGTTGGCAGCGTGAAACTCGCCCGCAGGGGCCGAGCCGAGGGAGTGCGCGCGTCCAGACGATAGCCTTGCTTTTGTCTGAGTTCCGGTACTAGTTTTCGTTTCTGCAAAATGGAGAAGTTGAAGTGGCTATGGGGACTGTGAAGTGGTTCAACCCGACGAAGGGTTACGGGTTCATTCAACCTGACAGCGGCGGCAAGGACGTCTTCGTCCATATCTCAGCGGTTGAGAAGGCTGGTTACACCTCCTTGGCAGAGGGAGCTAAGGTTAGCTTCGATGTCGTGAACAACCGCGGAAAAGACTCGGCGGAAAATCTGCGAGTCGGGTGAGGCGCCCGAGATCCGGTCCAGCGCGGACTTAAAGCGTTTCGGCAGGCAAGGAGCGCGAGTGCTCAATGTACTCCGGTGGCCGTGCCTTTTGAGATCGCACGCGTCACAGCCTCAAGACGGGCTGCGATGCCGCTCATCCGGCGTGCCGTATCTTGAAGCGCAGCTACATCGGTCCGCCCGGTGCCGGTCGCGAGACTGAGGTCCTTCTGCAGGTGCTCGAATTCTGCCTTGCACCGGTCCAACTCCGCGAGAAGCATTGCGAATTCGTCCATTAGCGTTCTCTCTAGTCAAGATGGACGGGTACCGGACGAACCCTTACCGGTCGTAGGTCCGGCCGCCAGTGCTAATGCCATAAAGTGTCGCTGAGTAAGGAAGTCGAGCCAGAATTGTCGCGTTCTTCGCTATCGCTCCTGCTGTGATGCCGCGGCACAGCAGCGTAACACCTCCGCTGTTTCGTGCGCAGAACGCGTCTGGGCTATCGATGAATGCCAGCCCTTTTGCGCTGGTCCAGGGTTTGCGCATCAAAATGACCGTGCGGCCTTCCGGTAGGGCGCCGATCGGTTGAATGACAAAGATCGATATGAATTGTGCGCCGATGATCAGCGCAACGATCGCAGCCAGAACAGATAGCCATGCTTTCATGATGTCGCCCCAAAATGCGTCAACAAGCTCATTTGCTCGGCTTCATTGAGCTCGACTTAGATGTCGTCCAGCGGCAGGTCACTGCGATCCGATTCCGTGCGGCTGTGACATCATTCAAGAGGAAAGTGCCGTCGCTGAAGCTGCCTTGAAAGCCAGTTGCTCTGATGAACAGCTTGCCTTGGTCCGGGAGCAAATTCATAAAGTCTCGAGCGCCGGGAATAAAAATCGCCCTTCCGTTCGTGCTGCCGATACCAGCCACTCTTGCGGGTGAATCTCCGTTGATCCGGATTAGAAGGTCGTAGCGGTTTGCGGTGCCAGAAATAACGAGATCGGGCGGGATAAAGACGGCCTCCGATTTGTTCTCCCAGCATCTGAGGATCAGCAACGATTCACCGGCTTCGCCCTGGAGCATTGCGACGAGCTGATCGCTGTCATCGATCGGGGATTTGCTCTCTCGGAACGTCCACTTACCTCTGACCGGAGTGGGCTCGGTGCTTGAGTCTTCATCCTCGCCTTTTTTCCCGATGGCATCGAAGCACTTCAATCTGTCTGCGTCGCCCGGGATCTTCTTGCAGACGGCGAATGCCAACAGTTCGAACTGAGCTTCAGCCGTCGGCGCCGAACTAGCCAATAGCAAGAGTGCCATCACGCCGGCTGCAATTATCGACCTCATTCTGATTCCCCCATCACCGGCCCGAATTCAATCGCAACCGGAGCGCGAACGCAAGCCGCAGTGCGTCGGCTTGACCCGGGCTCAAATCGAGGGATTCCCTTCCTCCACAAATCGCGTATGGTCATGTGATGGCACAGAACAGATCTCACGCTGTCATGGCGCAGCGTACCGAAGCCTCTGATAGTCGGGACGATTTTCCGACCCCGCCGTGGGCAACGCGGGCGCTCCTTGCTCATGTGCTGAAAGACTTCGGGCCCTTTAACCAGCAGTCTGTTTTGGAGCCCGCGTGCGGAGTTGGCTACATGGCGCGACCGTTGGCTGAAAGCTTCGGGCAGGTATTAGCCTCGGACATTCATGCCTATGGGTTCGGGGCGGTGCGGGACTATTTAGCGGTCCCATATGAAGCGAACGCAGTAGATTGGGTCATAACAAATCCACCGTTTCGGCTTGCGGAGGAGTTCGTCCTGCGGTCGCTAATCGTGGCAAGGAAGGGGGTAGCGATCCTTGCAAGGACGGTATTCATCGAGAGCGTCGGCCGCTATCGTAATCTCTTTGTCCAACATCCGCCCTGCAGATTTGCGCAATTCTCGGAACGCGTGCCGATGATTAAGGGCAGAGTGGACCGGTTGGCTTCCACCGCAACCGGCTACGCATGGCTTGTCTGGTCGAAAGAAATGCAGCGTGAAAATCCGGCGCTCGTCTGGATCCCACCTTGCCGCAAGGCTCTTGAGCGCGACAGCGACTATTCTGATCGATCGTAGCGATCCATACCGTCTTTCAGGCTCTGGAGAGCGGAAGCATTATCGCTCGCCTCAAGTGCTTTTATTGCCTTTTCGACAAAGGCGTGCAGGCGGCGCCCCTTGATGCCGGGTGGACCTTTAGGTGGCAATTCGGCAGCTGGCGCCGCTTCGTTCGTGCCGAACTTTCCTTGAGATGCCTCGACAATGCGCGCTTGGTTTTCTCCGAACCAAGCTGCTACGTCGTGTTGATTATCTCCGCGGGCCAACATCCCGATCGCGATTTTTGCATCGTGGATTGTCATTGCCATGAGTAGTTCCCCCCAGCCTTTCCTTGAGCTAAGCGCAACCAGGGCGATAGCGCAAGAGGCAGCGCAACAATATGAGCTTGGCGGTGTGGCCGTGAGGGTGCAGTCTAGTCCCCTACCGGGTGGCGGGAGGTATAAGTGTCATTCAAGGTTATCGACGGCGACGGGCCGGGCAGGGAAGAGAGCGATCGTAAGCAGGATCAGCAGTTTTCCCGCGACGAATTTTCGTGGGCGATCCGAGATTGTGCTGCCAACATGCTTCGTATCATCCGGGGCGCAGGAAAGCCTTACGAGCTCATGAGACAGATGCAGATGGCGCTCAGCAAAGTTTTAGGAGGTCCACGGCTATTGGCCGCAGGAGGTCATTGTGAATGATCTCCGGATCGAGGACGAGGCCGCGAATGGTTTAGCAAAGCTCGAGAAGGCGCCCTCGATCAAGACTCAGTCGATCGTTGGCACGAAGACGGTACTTTCGATAGGATGGCAGCTGAACACACAATGTTTTGCGGAGCGCTGCAGCTCATAACGTCCGAAATGATCGGACAAAGCACGCAGAAGGCTGCCGGCAGCCGCGAATTTCACGACGGACTTCGCGAATACCAACAGGTGCGCGAAGCACAGCTTGAAAAGCGCCGTCGGGAGGAGAAGGCTCGTCCGTCATCTAAGAGACCAAAGGTCAAAAAGAAAATCGTTCTGTAGAAAGCATCTGAGATCCATGCCAGCCTACCTCGTCCGCCTAATAAAGAATCAGGATATCGTCGGTTTCTTCTCGTCGCCGACTTAGAGGAGCTCGCCGAGGCGGTCGACGAGTGCACCGACGTTCCTTATTGCGAATACCTGGAGCTGCCCTCAGGCGGCATCATGTGGACAAGTCCGGCCACCGCCCTTCCGCTGAAACGCGGCAATGAGGATGAGGGGAAAGAAGCTGAGCAGATCCCTTGGGTATCTGCAGAGTTGTCTGAAGGCTGGTGGGATGGGGTTTACGGCTATCGTGAGGAGGACTGGATAGCTTTTGATCCACACTTCACCGAGCAGCCGGATCCGCCGTTTGTGGGTCGACAAATGGGACCTGGACATGTGATCCCTTTGAAGGGTCGAAAGCGCGGACAATCTTAGAAGCCGAACTCTCGCTCTCGCTTTTCTAGCACCTTCGGCAACTCCAGCATAGCAACCGGCCATCTACCAGCCGCCAGCTGTCGATTGATCTCGACGATTGCTTTTCCCTTGTCGGACATGCTTCGCACCTTACCACGCTGAGCTGACGAAATATCAGCCCGAACTGGTTAAGAGCACCAGCAGGTTAGCGAGCTATGAACTAGCGGGCTGCCATCACCCACTGATGGATAAAACCTTCGCGCTGATCAGGTTTGTTCCAGTCGACGATCTCCGAAGCATGCATGCGAGCGATCGCCAAGGCCTCATCGATTCTCGCCTTGGGTCCCTTTGCCCGGTATGCGAAAACTCGCTGCTCTGCCTGTATTTCCTGCTGCGCGACGTCGAGTGTTATAACCCCCTCGAAGAGTGCCGGAGGGGGCGGTCCATCCTCGATCAAGTCGAGGTCGACCAGTTCACAGACGCGCATCACACTATTGCGGAGCGCCAAATCAGCTCGAATGCTGGGCGGCTCGGTATGGGCCATTCCGGAGGGATCTTATGCTCAGAGATGGCTCCAACGTCGCGGATAGCGGCGAGCACCTTCTCGTTGCGGAAACTTTCGAACTTCCGTCGCCAAGCGTGACGGGCCTTTTGCTCTTACAATCGCCGAGCGCGGTGCAACAACGAACGTTGCCAACAGCATGTCCATTTGGGATTGGTAGCTCTCGGGCTTTTCGTCATTGACGGTAAACGATCCGAGATCCCCAAGGGTGAATGCTCCAACGCTTGAGAGCGCGCTGTGTCGCTCCCGAGACGAGAGGGCAACACTACCCAACCGGCTTAGAATTCCCACCGCGCTTTCAAGATCAGTGTCGGTGATCTCTGGAAACAGCATACGGGCTCGGGTGAGAACTTCCCCCAGGCGAACGTCTATCTCGCCATCTCGAAATACGACCACACCCAAGTTGACACTCTCGCCGCGCGCGATATCCGGGACGAGGCGGAGAACGGCAAAGTCAAATGTATGTGCCATTTTTCAAGCCCTGCAAAAGCAACTTAGCCCGCGCGTCACGACCACCATCTCGCCATCAGACAACGATTCCGTCTCGATCGGCTGGTGACTGCCAATCCAGCGGTATCGAGGTTAATATGGCCTCAATTTCGGCGACCGGTAGCTTTGCCAGACGATCAACTGTTTCCGCGGCAGATGCCACGTCTTGTCTGAATGGGGCAACGACAGTCTTAAACCACACTCGCGTGGCAGAGTTGAGAAGAATTAGCGGGTCAAGGCCCGGGATCGCGCATCCTTGGCCGGTGCGGCCGTGTTGGCACGTGTCCTATGTGCCTATGTTGGCACGGAGAGCCACTCCGACAACAAGAATTGGGGTGTGACGATCCTGGGCAAGCCGCTTGCGGAGACCGTCGCTCGCCTCGCATAAAGCACTGCCCGCCGGTGACGAACCGGCGGCACCTCCCAATAAGGGAGAACCGATGACCCTGCCGGCAACGATTGATGAAGAACAGGCAGTCCAACACGTCGTGGACTGGCTTGCGTGGGCTCGATCGAACAAGGTCGACATTTTCGGCGTGAGCATCGGCTTCGCGAGTGAAGGCGGCGGACGGCGCTTTGCGAAAGAGCAAATGAAGCGTTTCGCAGCGGCTCACGTCGACCACCGCCTTGTAATGATGACGGCCGCCATGGAGGGCGATGGGCTCGCCCAGGACGCTTTGCTGGAGCTCTGGCGAGAGATGGAAAGCAGGCGAGCTGCTGACGAAGCACGCCGCTCAGATTTCGATTGCGCCCCCGCGCCGCAAAAGCCGGCGATAGCCAGCAGACCTATCTCTTCCGCGATATCGCCATTGTCGCCCTTGTGGACGCGCTCTGTAAACCGCCCTTCAGCCTTAAGTCGACACGTGGGGCGGCGGTGCGAGCCAAGGGAGGTCCTGCCAGCGCCTGCTCCATCGTTGCAGGCCAATTTGGGCTTGGCGAGGACTCGGTCTGGAAGCGCCTTAAGTCCCATCTCTAACTGTAGGTAAAAGTTCGCCCCCGAAGAATTCCTATGACTGCCCGCGCCTCCGCAGGCATGTTCCGAGCAAATGCAGCGGAAAGGGACTTTTGATGCCTCGCGCCCCGAGCACGTTCAGAAAGAACGACGTCAAGCGAGCGATCGTGGCGGCAACGGCGGCCGGCATGCAGATCGGCTCCGTCATGATCGACAAGAGCGGAAGGATCGTCATACAGCCGGCCGGCACGGCGTCAGGCCTAGATGATCTCGACAAACAGCTAGCGGAGTTCGAGGCGCGACATGGTGCGGGTTGATCTCAAGGTCGCGAGGGCCGTCATCGAACTGATGGCGCATGACCTCCTGCTCCAGGGCGTTCAGCGTGTTATCGACGAGGCAAAGCTGGCTCGCCTGAATGCCTAGGCGCTCGGTCCATTTCACGAGCCGCCGCGTCGGTAAGCATGAAGGTTGGGCAAGCGGGATCGCCGCAGCCGCAAGGCCGGATTTCGCCAGAGGAAAGTAGCGCCTTGAACCGGCGTCGGAGCTGATCCAGTTCACGGACCGTTAGTTCCAGGGCGCTGCGGATGCCGGCATCGCGGATGTGGTGAAGCGAGGGAAGTCGGTGGATTCGGCACCCTCTCGCGTTTGCCATATCCCCGTGCTGAGCACCCGGATTGTGTCGTCGATGGCCTGTTAGGTTTGCCCGTCGCGGCGTTGACCGCTGCCATATCCTTCTCAGCCTTCGCTTGGGTCAGGCTGCCTCGATTGACGCATTGAATCACTGTGCGCTCGCCCGGTTGGTCGTCGAACGGACGTGCACCGATGATGTCGCGCCCTTGGTCGCTTCCCGTCTGGCCGAACCAAGCAAGATCAGTCCAGCCGTCGCAAAGGTGGTAGGCGAACACAAGGCGCTCGAACTCGCTGCCGCCGAAATCCTTGAAATGAATCGGCCGGACCGTTCGAGCTATCGTCACCTGCCTGCCTCCTGGCCTCCAAAGCTACGGAGCGGGTTGATGATCTGAACGCCCTCGAAATCCTTTTCATTGTCGGTCACGACAACGCAGTCGTTAGCTTCGGCTACGGCGGCAATGATTGTGTCTAGGACGCTTCGCGAACGGCCTTTGGCTTTGCCATTGACCATCAGCCGCGCCCAGACGAGGCCAGCTTTCTCGTCGAACGATAGGACGCGGCCGGCGAACAGGGCTTGCGGGCCTTCGGGGCCGGCGAACCAAGTTTCAAGGCTGCTCCGCTTCTTGCCCTTCGGCTTCTCCAAGATACCTCGACAGATTTCGGCGACGGTAAGCGAAGCAATGAAGAGGTCGTTGTCCTTCTGCGCGCCCATCCAAGCCAGCAGCGAGCCCGACGGCTCCGGCTTTATGACGTTGCTGATGATATTTGTGTCAAGGAGATAGCGGGTCACAGATCGACCTTACGTCCCTCTTCTCGCGGCCGGCCGAGGTCGAGATCCGCGCCAACCAGAGGTGAGCGACGCAAAGCGGCGAGAATGCCGCCCGCTTTCGCAGGCTCGCCCGCCACTGCCTGCTGTATGGTGCGGCGAAGCTGCCCGGCTTCCGGACCTTCCTCCGTCAATTTCCGGGCAAGGGATCGGAGTAGATCGCGGTCGGCGTCGAGCGCCTGGATCTCGAACCGCGCGATGCCGCGCTCAGTCAGACGAGACCGATAATTCTCGAGGGCTCTCTTCTGCGCACTGTTGCTCATCGCCTGCCTCCGTGCTATATCCAGATATATAGCCACGTTTTCCTTGGAGTGCAAGGCTGGTGGAATTGTTATCGGTGCCGGCAAATGAAGACGGCCTCTCCAAGGTGCTGGGGAGTGCCATCATAGCAAGACGTCCCCCTTTGAAGGGAGGCGATCACAAAATATGATCGCTACGACGGACGGTCGACCCGTGCCTCGCCGCTACGCTGCCACCCTCCAGCATTCGCTCCGTTTCCATTCAAGTCATTGATTTGCCAGATCTTTCTATCTTGCCAACGCGCTATCAGTTGGCATCATTGTCACGAAGCGGAGTGTTCCGCACGAGGACAAGGACGCGATCGTGGCGCGACCGAGACGTACAACAGCCGAAAAGCTTCGTGTGGTCGCCGATGCGTCCCACGAACCGCCTGTGCTTGCGTCATCGAAGCCCGATCCACGCCTCGGCCAATCTGGTCCGACTGCTGGCGCCACAGGCCGCGCGGGACTTCGTTCAAGCCGAAGCAGACAGCCGGACGCGAGACCGCCTCTCGGAGTAAGGAGGTCGCCTCATGAAGGTCGCGCTCTATGCCCGCTACTCATCGGACAATCAACGAGACGCCTCGATGGAGGATCAGTTGCGGCTCTGCCGCCTGCATGCCGAGAAGCAAGGCTGGACTGTCGTTGACAGCTGTACCGACCGGGCGATCTCCGGCGCGTCGCTCTTGCGCCCCGGTATTCAAGAGCTGATCGGTGACCAGCTGCGCAATGTAGTCGTGAGCCGCTTCGAACGCCATCTTGCGGATGATCCACTGTCCGTCATGATTGTAGACCTGATCGATTCCCCTTGGTTTTTGCCCAACACACAGCCGCTGAATTTCGTTGTCGTAGCCGCAGCGTGACATGATGGTGCGCAAGCTGCGCCTTAAGTCATGCATGGTGAACTTGGCGACGCTCGCTTCCTTGACCAGTCGGTCGACCATCTTGGTGAAGCCGGACATCTGGCCGCCTGTCTTTGGTGACGGGAAGACATAGTCCGAGGTTGCCCGCTCGAAGTGTTTCGCGGCGGTAAGCACCTCGTCAACAAGATGGGTGCGCGGCACGTCGTGGTGTAGGCCCATTTTGGTCCATGCCGCATCGAAGGTGATGCGATCATCCATGATGTGCTTTTGCCACTCGATCATGGTTGGTTCGCTGCGACGCGGGCCACCGAGTAGGCACATGCGTGCCAGGAGCCCGAAAGTCCCGAGCTTGCCGGATGCATCCCAAACCTTGATGATTTCCTCATCGGTCAGCGCGCGACCCTTCGTTCGGCGTCCGACCCTTTGCGCGCGCGTTTCCTTGGGCGCGCGATAGCCAGCGAGTACGTTGTGCTCGACATAGCCCTCGCCGACGCACCATTCTAGCAAGGTATGCACGTGCTTGCGCAAGTCCTTGGCTGCGCCGCGCTTGCCGGTCTTGGCGATCTTGTCGACCGCAGCCATAATCTGCCGTCGCGTCAGGTCCCCCACGCCGCTCTCGGCGTGATCCTTCAGCCCGCGCCGGAGCGCCGACATTGCTGGCTTCCAGTTGACGACTTGACGTTCGGTCAAGGACGTCTGGTAGGGACCATCTTCAACAATGAGGGTCGCAAGCGTGGTGCGCTGCTTCTCGGCTGCTTGTTGCCGTCTCGCCTCGCGCTTGGCGTCGTTCGGATCCACGCCCTTGAAGACCTCGCCTGCGGCGATGGTGGCGGCCTTGCGCGCGGCCTTTTCATTATATTTGGGCCATGCGCCGAGGGTCTTGCGCTGGGTCCCCCTCACCCCCGGCTTGGTGAAGAGGTAGACCCAGGTCCGGCCGCCGGTGGCGCGCATGCGTAAGGCGAGGCCGGGCAGCTTGTCGTCGTGGAGATAATGCTGCGCCTTACCCGGCGGCAGCGTTGCGTTGCGGATCACCGTATCGGTGAGTGTCAGCTGGTTGGCCGGCTCCGTCATGATTCCTTCACTCTCTCTGCGCCCGGTGTGCCACGCAAGAAGGGCGATCAGCCCTCGATCTCAACTATGGCTGGAATTGGTTAGCTAGGGTCTACGGATTGTGGTTCTTGCTGGGGATGCCTACGATCTTATTGCCTCAGACCGATCACGGTTCGGGGCCGAGGCCATGGGCAGCAAGGAAGAAAAGACTTAAATCGAGGCATTTGGATCGCCAGGTAGTAGGAAAATGCCGCGCGCCACGAAGCGCCATCGCAAGAGCCGTGGCATGCCGCCGCCCGCGACATTCAACATCGATAAGCTGCCGGGCAGCTCCAACTTGACCGCATTAGAGGCGGCCACGGTCATCCGGCGCACGCCCGGTGCACTCGAGCCGGCGCGACCCGAACCAACCGCTGAAATGGCGCTACGTCGATGGCCGGCCACTCTATCGAACAGATGCAGTGCGTGACTATCTGATCTGGCCAAGTGCGACAAAACCACTAAGGCCCCTCAGCCGCATAATGCTCACAGAGACGCCCGAGGAGCTCGGCCTTGATCGGCCAATCGGTTCGTCCGCTGCAGGAAACCGCCGACTGCCTGCGCAAGGATGGGGACACGCTGCTGGCTTTCTACGACCTCCTGGCCGAGCATTGGAAACACCTACGCACGACGGATGAGATGGACAAGCGTTTGTTCATGACCGAGATGACGATTGCAGAAATCGCGTACGTCCATTCTTTTGTTCGGCTGCGCCGCGGCCATTCTTCCGTCCCGGCCATCGATCTCGCAGCCGCCGCGCGCAGGGGCGGTCAAGGCTGGCCGCGTTTGCGGCCACCGCAAGGCTTGGCCTTGACCGGCCCGAGCACGGCGGCATGCTGGCGTGGAACGGGAATACATTCCTGGCTGGCACTTGCCGTCAGACGGGATTACCCTCGGCGGGCGCGGGCGACCTCGTGGCGAAGCGTGGCGCATCGGCTGCAAGCGCGACCAGGCTGCCCTATTTTGTCTTGCCGACCTGAGGCGCCCGCGCGCCGGTTTTTGGCCGTGGTTTCCATTGCGTCACCAAGCGCTCGTAGCTTTGCTCCGCCTGTGCGGCAATCAACATCTCGCGGTCGCGCAATGCCTTGATGTTGTAGGCATACGCTTGCCCACGCCGGCTGCCTTTCTGTTGCGGATGTCCGGCTTGAAGCTGCATCGCGCGGGTCTTGATGGCGACCAGTGCCGGGCGCGCCCACAGGTAATCCTCGCGCTTCGTCAACAAATGCCAGCAAAGCACGGTGAGCTTCCGGGCCACGGCCACCGCGGCGATCTGATGGCCGCGCCGGGCTCGGATGCGCACGAAAAACGCATGCAGCGGACCGGGCGCCTTGGCCGCTGCCCAGGCCGCCTCGACCAGCATGGCGCGCGCGTGACTGCGGCCGATCTTGCTGATGCGGCCGTGATGAGCGGCGCCCAGTCCGGATTGCCGCACCCGCGGGTTCAGCTCAAAATAGCTCACCAGCTTCTGCGGGCTGTTGAACCGGCTGATGTCGCCGATCGCCGCCATGATGCCGGCAGCGACCGCCAAGTTGACGCCGGTGATCGTAATCAATCTGTTGACCGCGGAATCGTCGATGGCGTCCTGCGCGATCTCGCGGTCGAGCAGGGCCAGATCTTCCGCCAGCCGGTCAAGCTCGCGCACGTGCCGATCGATCGCTGCGCGCTCATCGTCCGGCAACGGTTGGGCGGCCAACCACGTCCGGCCGCGGCCGTTGAAAAGATCGGCATGCGGGCACTTCGGGATCAGGTGCGCGTGCAGGATCGAATGCACCTCGTTTTTGAGCCGCGTGCGATGCCGCACGACCTGGTAGCGCCGCGCCACCAGCCGACGCTTGCGTTCCGTCTCCGCGTCAGGCGTCCAGATCTGCGGCAGGTACCCGGCCGCCTGCAGACTGGCGAGCGTGCCGGCATCAATCTTGTCGGTCTTGACGTGAGCCTGGGCAATCGCCTTCACCTGCAGCGGATTGGCGATAATCACCCGTGCCACGAACGGAGCCAGAACCCGGGATACCGCCATGCTGTTGCCGGTCGCTTCGACCACCACCTCATCACTGGCCAGCAGGGTCTTGCCAAATCCTTCCAATGCAGTCCGCGTCATATCAATGCGGCCCGCATGTCGGAGCCTGCCATCCTCCCAAACCACCACCTCCCCGAAAGTTCGGTGGACGTCGATGCCAATCACCCGTCGCATTCGCACCTCCTGCCAATCAGACCACAGAACGGGAGCTACGGGCGACACGACAACTAAGGATTCGCGCTCTCAGCGCAACCGGGCGAGTCGCAGAGGCGGCCAGCTACTAACTCGAGCTCGCGGCTCATCGAATGCATCGGCCTGCCCGCACCTTTCGTGCTCCCGGTGCCTCTGTCCCGATGGTCGCACCATACGCTACGATCCTGAATATCGCAGCGGAACATCGGCACCGAGAAACTCTCATACCGGTTACCAACCCCATCGAAAGTACCTTCTCCACTATGTGCCACCGCACCATCCGATCGAAGGGCTGCCTAGCCAACAAGACCGCGCTTGCGATGGTCTTCAAACTGGTCGCGGGCGCGCAGAGAAGCTGGCGCCGCCTCGACGGTCATGATCAGTTCTCAGAACCCGTTCTCGGTGTGACATTCAACGACGGGATCGAGGTCATCGACAAGTCACCGACCGTCAGCCCACAACCGCCGCCGCCTAACCGGCTCAGGCCGTCACCGAAATTTGGCGATAGCTCTCTCCCAAGCACAGCGTCGTCGACCTCTACAGCGGTGTTCTCAAGGACGTTTGCTTTGATGACAACGATAGCCCACGCGCGCTGCAACGTCTCGACCTAACCATGTGATCGGAACCGATGTCGTAGTTCGTAAACTGATGGACTGTGATCTTCGCTACAGGGTTATCCCGCGGCCTGATCCTGGGGTTTTAGTCACGAGAGTTCGCCATGAATGACCATCACCCCGATCGGGCGATCCTGGCTACTACGCCTGAATCATGCGTGATCTAAATGATGCTCATAAGGGAACGTCAAGCCGGCTCGCTTCGAAATCGACAGCTTAAGGGGAATCATTGATCTGTGTGGCACTTTCGAATAAAACAAATGTCTCAACCGGATGGTCGCCTGCTCCCAATCAGGATTGAACGGTACGGCTTTGTTGGCCCGCGGCATTCGTCAGCGATTTAGGCTGAGCTCGCACATTTATTTTAACTGCGCGTGTAGCGAAACATTATCGAGTTCGCCTTCCCACCAGGACACAAACACCGCGGCAATACCGTTCCCGATGACGTTGGTCAGCGCACGCACCTCGCTCATGAACTTATCGATCGAGAATACGATCGCAATGCCAGGGACAAGTTCAGGACTGACCACAGTCAAGGTCGCGGCCAGGGTGACAAAGCCGGCACCGGTAACACCGCTTGCGCCTTTCGAGGTGAGCATCGCCACAATGAGTATCGTGAGCTGCTGGCCGAAATTGAGATCGATCCCGAGCGCTTGCGCGATGAACAAGGTCGCCAACGTCATGTAAATGTTCGTCCCGTCCAAATTGAAAGAATATCCTGTCGGCACCACCAGGCCAACGACCGCCTTCGAACAGCCGAGCCGTTCCAGTTTTTCCATCAACTGCGGCAGCGCGCTTTCGGACGACGATGTTCCGAGCACGATCAGCAGCTCATCCTTGATGTACCTGATGAACTTTAGAATAGAAAAGCCTACCAAGCGCGCGATCAGGCCAAGCACAATGATCACGAAGAGCCCGGCTGTCACATAAAACAGGGCAACCAATCCGAGGAGTTTACCGAGCGCGGACGGTCCGAATTCGCCGATAGTGTAGGCCATGGCGCCGAACGCTCCGATTGGCGCTGCCTTCATTACGATCCTAATGACTCCAAACACCGCTTGTGCGGCATCGTCAACCAGACCGCGCATCCGCTCACCCCCCTCCCCAAGCGCCATCAGCGAGAACCCGAATAGGACGGCAAACAGTAGCACCTGGAGCACGTCACCTCGGGCCAAGGCGCCAACTACACTATCCGGAATGATATTGAGGAGGAAATCGACCGTCTTCTGCGCTTCCGCCGTCTTGACGTAGGTGGCTACGGCCGCGGCATCCCCCTTGGGAGCGAGCCCACGACCGACCTGAGCGAGATTGCCCATCAAAAGACCCAGGATGAGCGCGAAGGTTGACACGATCTCGAAATAAAGTAGCGCCTTGACGCCGACTCGGCCGACCTTTCGTGCATCCTGAACATGCGAAATTCCGGACACAACAGTGCAGAAGATGATCGGCGCGATCACCATCTTGATCAGCTTGATGAAGCCATCACCAAGCGCTTTGACCCAGCTACTCGTCCCGACAGCGGGCCATAGCCAGCCAACGAGAATGCCAATCAGGATCGCTATGAGCACCTGGACATAAAGAACTTTGTACCAGGGCCCAGATTGCCGGAACAGGGCGGCCGGTTTGACAGAGCGGCGCTGGCGCTGATTGTACATCATGCTCGCCCCGGCGCCGTGCTCGCAAAGAGGGCGCTCAATGAAGGTACAACTTCGCTCAGTGTTCCTTCACGGGCGGGCGCAGGGGAATCTGACGGCTCCGAACAGCACAGTCCAGAGCCACGGACTGGCGCCTCTCCCGAATCGGCTTGCCGTCCACGCGGAACGAAGTTCTGAACCGCTTCCGAGAGCAGCGATAGAACGTTGAGAAAGCTTCCTTGAGAGCTGGAAAGCATCAGCGTCACCACCCTTTTCTATCTTTTTCTTTATTCGAAGATGCCATCCAGCATCCTCTAGGACGCCAATCTTAGCAGCCGCCGACCACTCTTCACTTTAGCAGGCACTCTCGCCGCTATCGCGTCGGAGCGATCAACCTTGAGGAAACACTCGCCATAAGAACTCATGGTGGTGCGGCCTCGCCTGCGTCCACCGGCTCGCGCCTCCTGTCCTCACTTCATGTGAATGCCCCGACATTCCCAAGAGGCTTCGATTTCGATCGCAAAACCACGAGGCCGAAAAGACATGCCAAGCAGCATTGCTCACGCTGCCTCCCTTGGCGATCTCGGTTCCGGTTTTTCGAGAGCCGTGTTTTGCGGGCCTGAACAGCACTCCTGAGAGAGCTTCTCACGCCTGTAGCTCGCCAACGCCTGGACAGAGCACTGCACGACGTCCCGTTTCGCTAGATCCGAGGCAGGCGCTGCATCCAGCCACTTCAGCGCCAGCTCGACCAATTCGACCGCGCGGTCCCTCTTACCGATCTCGTAATAGTACTGAGCGACCGCCCCGTACGACAGGAACTTCGCGCCCTCGCTGCCTCGGGGCGGATTCGCAGCCAGGATGTGTTCGGAGAGCTCCTTGCCCATGGCAAACCGCTCCGCATGTGGAAAATCGGAGTAGTCTTTCGCGGGGTCGAACAGTTGGCGAATCGCGACGCTCATCCAAACCACGGACTTCTTCTCGATCGCGTCGCGAACTAATTGGCGCAACACCGGTAGGCCAGCCCCCAGGTCGCGTATCTTGTGAAGCAACAATTCCGCGTGAAGCCCACGGAAGGTGACCTCGTCCGGCACCGCCGCGAGGGCCTCCTCGATAGCTGAAAGGGCTGCCGGCCAATCCTTTCTCTTCATGGCGGGCTCAAGTCTGGCAAGGATCGGCTCCACCAGAGCTCTCTTCTGCGATAGTTCACGCTTTCTGCGTCGGCCCGTGTTTATCCTTTCCGCATCCAGCGCTTTGGCGTCATCGCTCATTGCCCAGGATCCGTTCAGAACTTTGGGGAAGGCATGATCGAGCTGCGTCGGATGGCCAATAAAGGCGATGCGGCGGTCACGGTCAACGACGAATGACGTGGGAATCCCGACAGAAAAGCTTGGATCCAGCCAAAGCTTGTTCATTTCGCCGGCGTAGTCGAATGCAATCGCGTAGTTCAGATTTGACAAGCTCTTTGTCAACCAGGCGTCCAAGCTGGCTCGCGCTTCATTTTCCGTCGAAGCTAGTTCGTGAGCCGCGATGCCCACCACCTCAACTCCGTTGTTCCTGTACTTATCTTGCAGGACCACCAGATTTAGCATCGAGGCGATACATGGCCCGCACCACGTCGCCCAAAATTCGAGGATATATACTTTCCCACGTTCGAACTTTCTAACGGGCTGGCCGCGTAGCCAGTTCTCCACTTTGATCGAGGGGGCCCGCGAACCGACGCTCAGCAGGTTCGCCGCACCGACTTGACTTGCGCTCTCAGTCAGACTGGTCATTGCTCAAATTCGCTTTACCTGGCTCTGCGGAGAAAATAGCAAGTCGCATGCCAGCCAGCGCTCATTGCAATTACGCTTTGTTTGTATCATTCCTGTCGTGCTTGCGACGCATGTCGCATATCCGACCAGCTGCTTGGAGCTTCTCAGGCAATCAGTCGGTCGGAGAGGCGGGAAGTCAGGCAGCGCAAGGTCGAGTTCACCACTCCACGTCCTGATCGGCTTCCAGGATGACCATTTCGGCGCTCGGGATCGCGACGTGAACTGACCTGCTTTGGCCCGTCGACTTGCGCTTGAGTGCAATCTGAGACTTCCAATTTAACTCTTTAGCCAAGGGGGATTGAGGGATAGTGTCCTTCCTTTGCCGGCCA
This sequence comes from Bradyrhizobium sp. MI1.3, assembly GCF_055811695.1. Classification (NCBI taxonomy): domain Bacteria; kingdom Pseudomonadati; phylum Pseudomonadota; class Alphaproteobacteria; order Hyphomicrobiales; family Nitrobacteraceae; genus Bradyrhizobium; species Bradyrhizobium sp. MI1.3. The sequence continues at coordinate 27,107 of NZ_JBVVPQ010000052.1, forward strand.
TTGCTCGAGATTCACCCCGTCCCGTACTGGACGAGGAAAGCCCACCCGAAATGCAGAAGTTGAGCACCTGCTCATTCCGATCGATGGCGGTGTAAACAAAAGCATCCCTAGGCGGCCCGATCTAGGAAGCGCACAAGAGCCGCCTGGGCGACGACCCTCTCGCGCATCCCCGGGCGGTCAGTCGCGGCTTCAAGTCGCTGGAAAATGCTGTCTGAAAGTTGAATCGTTATCTTTCTGGTCCGCTGAGCTTCGCTTGGGCTCAGCTGCGCGTCCACCTCAGCTTCATTCCGACTTGAGCTCGGTGTTTTCCGGCGCTCGCTGCTAATCTGCATACTCCAGCTTGCTTCTCTCTGCGACTGCACATCGCCCGCACTTGCTCGCGTGGTCGGGATGTCCGGTCGAAACGGCCCTGCTATGCCGCATGACAAACGGGACGAAGAACCGCATGCCGCGTCAACAGCGGGGACATCCTGTGTCGCAGTCTGGCGTACCGAACGAAAGAAACGGCGGACTTCACCGCGCCAGACCTCTCGTAGTCGCGTGCCCCTCTAGACAGTCAGGTCGCCGCAGACGAGCGATTTCGCGGATGGTGCCTGCACCCTTGCTTGAAATCGACAAAGTTGCCGGCCCAAAAACAGGCGCAGGCGCAATCTAGATGGCGCGCTCGCGCCGTGATCGCGCGAACCGGACGCACCGGCGTTGTTCCTGTGGGAGTGATGCGCGTCATACTAAGCGCACCAGCTCATGCGCGCGACCGAATACACCGCGCCTCGCCGAGGTCCGGCATACAACCCCAACGTGCGACAGGACTTACAACGGGTCGCGTGCCGCGCCGTTGAAACGTATCTGCTGGCCCGGTGCGACCACTCACTCATCGGGAACCTCCGCGTGGGAAGATCGCGCTGTTGGGCGCGCTCTCGCCGATGTGGATCTATGCCGCCTACGTTATTGCGGACGTGGCGTCAGCGCTGCGAAGAGGTTATCAAGCTCGCCGAGAATTCGGGAATCGATCTAAAGGCTGCCCATCTCGACCGAGACTTGGGATATCGCCAGTACGATCGCGAACTGCGCGCCCAGCAATTGCGAGATGCCCAGGAGCGGCCCGAACTTGTCGAGCAGATGCGCATCGACCTGCGGCGGACGGAGATGGGCTTCACCACGCTTGAGTTCATCCGGGTGGCACTCGCGAAGCACGAGGTGAGCAAGAAGGGCAACAAGAAGCCCATTGCGTTCGCGCCGGGCCTTGCCCGTCCCAACCGCTGGTGCGGCTCGATGGAGTACGAAGCTGAGCAATGGTGGCGCGATCATCAGCTACGTCACGCGTCGCGACATCGCCGAGACCATCCGGTGCATTCCCGAGGCCGAGAATCCGAGCGACGAGGATCTGGCCGGTTTCCGAGCCTATATGAACCCGCCCGATGTCGAGGCTCCGGCCGGGTGATGGGATCATGAGCGAGAAGCCACCACCAGAAGTCCCGGTTCATTGCTGCGATCGGTGTTGAGATTGACGAGCGAGATAGAAAGAAGATGGTTGAGGATCGTCTTGAAGAAGTCCTCCGCGTGCTTGTTGAGGTCGGTTAGGCCAAGGCGACCGCGGGTCGAGACCTGGCCCGCAACGTCGCTCAGGGCGTCTACGATCTCGCCAATGAAATACCCCCGTGTGAGCCTGTGTAGTCCCGCTCTCGATCTCAGCTTCGTCGTGAATCAATATGAGCGCTTAGCGCTCTCAGGCTCGGATCGCGATGGACGACACAAGAGGGAAAGCAATGTCATGCGGTCAGCTCGATAGGGCAGGCTGTGCCGAGTGCGTCGTGCCCTCTGACGGGGCAGCCATGTCGATCCAGAGGTGATGAAGTTGTATATCTGGAAGTCCTCCGTTTCGCTGGTGCATAGATTCCAGCAGCGCTCACCTTGCCGCCGTATCGCGCTTAGTGATGCGGAGCTCATCATTCAGACTCCACCCATCGACCGGAGTTGCGACCAACCCTGAAGCCAGGCGCAAATCTGCGTCCCAGAAGTCAATTCAGAGACTGGATGTATCCAATCATGGCGCCGATCGCGTGAGCGGCACCGTGATGGGCAGCTTTGAAACGTTGAACGCCACCAGTCGAGGAATGAGCGCTATAAAGGTACTCGCGGTCATCGCGGGTTGCGCTGGCGGGGATGGGCAGGCGCTTGCATTCGATAGGAACGAGAGACGAATACTGCGAGTATTCGCGGCCTTCGATCCAGATCGTCGCTGCGCTGGGGGCCGGAACCAAGTCGACCTTTCGCCCACCGACGATCTCGTCAGGCTCCTCGATACGAAACTGGAGAAAATCCCATCCACCAGACTTCCTCGTTGCGCTATTCATATGAGCGCAGAGCCGGGACGTCAGCGATGTCTCGGCGGTTTCGATCGGCCGCTTGGGATCATCACGCCATTTTGGCAGCTCGTCGGCGAATCAAAAGCGGTTCGCGCCTCAGTTTACCCCAGTGAACCACATCATGACATGTCAGCGGATGGTTCGCGGGGAGGGCGGCGACGACGCGTTCGCTCCAGAGCAACAATGACTTGCCGCTCCATCTTGGAGCGGACTCGGCCGCGAAGGCGACGTCAATAGCGGAACTGGCGAGATCCGAGATCAGATGGTCGCTCGCTCCGTCGACCAATTGTCTCTCGACATGGGGAAAGCGCTGCCGATGCTCGAGGAGAGTGGCCCGGAGATTGCCGGCTGAGAGGGAGGTGTGAATGCCGATGATCAACCGACCACTCTCGCCACGCGGGCGGATCTTGAGGCGAGCGGTCATTGCGTCAGTTGCGCCTACGATGCGCCGGGCATCCTCGATGAATTCCTCACCCTCAATGGTTGGTTGCGTGCCGCCGTTCGTGCGCTGGAAGATCTTGCTGCCCAAGGCGTGCTCGAGATTTCGAAGAGAGCGACTAAGCGTCGGCTGCTTGATTCTGAGTGTCTCTGCCGCCTGGCGAAGGCTGCGATGCTGGGATGCGACGATCGCCCAGCGCAGAGCTCGAAATTCCACTGGCACGTCGAAAGCTACGGGGGTTGCCTCTGACTAAGGGTTCTCTTGAAAGGAGCCTTGCTTGCACTGCTTCAGCGCCTCCTCGTCCGCGATACTATTCCGATGGCCCCGATGGGGCGGATCAATTGGCAAACCTGCTGCTTGCTGGGATTCCCCGCTCGTCCATGATGGCATAATTGTCCACGCGATGATGATGCGTCCGTTGGGAGCCTCGCCTTCTCGTGGCTCGCTCCTTTGGCGCAGAACTATTCGTAACGCTCTAGTCCGAGATCCTCAGCTTCGATGTCGGGTTTTCTTCCCGAGACAAGGTCCGCTATGACCCGAGAGGAACCGCAGCTCATCGTCCAACCGAGAGTGCCATGCCCGGTGTTCAAGAATAGATTTCTGATCTGGTCCCGCCGATGATTGGGGTGCCGTCTGGGGTCATGGGTCGAAGGCCTGACCAGAAGGATGCGCTCTTGGGATCTCCGCCAGGGAACAGATCCATCACGGAACACTCCAGGGTCCGTCGACGCGCTTCGACGAGGTCATTGGTGTAGCCCGAGATTTCAGCCATCCCGCCGACACGAATTCGATCTCCCAGACGGGTAATTGCAATCTTGTATGTCTCATCCATGACCGTCGATTCGGGGGCACGGGAAACGTCGGTGATTGTGATTGTCAGCGAGTATCCTTTGACAGGATAGACTGGCAGCTTGATTCCGATCTTCTTGAGGAGAAGAGGTGAATAGCTCCCTAATGCGACAACTACTGCGTCCGAGCGAATAGTCCCGCGATCGGTGATCACACCACGCACCTGGCCGGCATCGATGTCCAGTCCATTGATGATATGTCCGTAACGGAAGTCAACGCCCAATGCTGAGGCTCTTTGCTCCAGCGCATTGGTGAACTTGAAGCAGTCGCCGGTCTCGTCTTTCGGAGTCAGAAGTCCTCCCACTATGCCGTCGCGAACGTAGCGTAACGCGGGTTCAGCCCGAACACAACCATCGCGATCCAGTACCTGGAAAGGGATGCCGTCTGCCGCAAGAGCCTTCACGTCCTTAGTTGATGCATCGAGCTGCTGCTGAGTTCGGAACAGCTGCAGGGTTCCCTGCATGCGCTCGTCATAGTTCAAGAGGCCTCCCCTCTCACCTCGGCGAGCGCCATGCGACTGTAGTCGGCTAGGCGCAGCATCCTTCCCTTGTTGAGCGCATATCGGCTCGCCGTGCAGTTGGACAACATGCGGAGGAGCCAGGAGAGCATGGCCGCATCAAGCTTTGGCCGAAGGATTAATGGTGCATTCCGCATGAGCATCCACTTGATGGCCTTCGTTGGGATTCCGGGGGCAGCCCAGGGCGAACAGTAGCCGAAGGAAACCTCCCCCGCGTTCGCGAAACTCGTTTCCAGCGCTGGACCCGGCTGTCTGTCAAGAACAACCACTTCGTGCCCGAACTTTCCAAGTTGAAATGCGGTTGTGACGCCGATAACGCCCGCGCCTAAAACGGTGACTTTCATTATCTGCTCCAATGTTCTGCCAGATGATGCTGTTTGACTGGGGACAAGTTCAGCAATAGCTTCTTTGGAAGCGATGACCGAGGCCGGTGAGGATCTCCTAGGAGATCGTGCCGGCGTCAGTCGCCAGCATTTCGAGGGTCTGATGAGGACCGATCACTTCGACCAAGCTTCCGAAATCGAGCGCGCCATCCCGCAAATCGGAGATGTCGACGGTCATGCTGTCCATTAGGCCCGCCGACTTCGAGCGGCGGTCCTATCAGATCAGCGCGCAAAGGCGGCGTCTCGATCTGGTCCCTTGTCACACGATCCGATGCCGGGAATGGTGACGATGTCCGACCAGAACAAATCGACATGAAGATCATCGATTGAATTTGCGTCGAACAACGAGCGAGCATAAGAAATCGGCGTGTTCCTCGGTGAGGTCTTCGTTGACGAGGAAACGACGCTCGATTGGTTGAGCAATATTACGGAACGGTGTGCGGCACGATCTGATTGCCCGGTGTGGGCCGCGCGCGCATTGGCCGGCGCGAAGTCGGGCTCGTGGTGTCTGCCACCGCATCGGCCACTTTCGACTGAACGCGCCGAATCATACGTCTGCGGCGCGGGTTAAAGCGAGCAGGTTGCTCCCTCACTCATCGCGAGCCCACGCGCACCTCACCCCGCTTCCACCTTGACCTCCGTGAGCGGCCCCACCGGCATCGGCATTGTCACATAATCCTTCGGCAGATTCACCGGGCGATATTTCGGCTCCACCGCCATCCGCTTCAGCACGCTCTCGTGCACATGCGCGCCTTCGGGAATGAATCGGGGTTCGCAATCGGGGATGTAGAAGCCGAGCACCACCTTCCGGTCCGGCCATTCCTTGTAGCTCGCGCTCTTCGGCAGAAATTCCAGCACGCGCCAGGCCGCACTCATCGAATCGTGCAGCTCGCCCGTCTTGCCGGTGAAGGCAGGCGCGACGTAACTGAACGGGCTGTTCTTGCGCTGGATGCCCCAGGCGAGCTGATTCACCGTGCGCGGGTTGAAATTGAGGCCGGCCTTGGTCGCCTCCTCGATCATCCAGAGCAGCGGATATTTCGAGTCCCCGCTCTCGGCCTCCGGATAGCCGCCCCCGACGTCGCAATGCACGCCGGCGAACCACACCTGGAGAATGTCCTGCGGCACCTTTTTTTCGTCGGGCACGTAGCGGTGGCTCCAGAACTCCTGCGGCTCCTCATACGCTTTCAGGCGGAACATGCAGCGCCGCTCGTCGATCGCGATCGCCTGCCGGAAGATGTTGACGCTGGGATTGCGCAGCGTGAAGGCGAGCTCCTCCAGGCTGAACAGATAGAAGAGATTGTCACGCCGCGGCACGATCAGGCTCGCCACCGTGTCCCAGACGCCGATGAAATGGATGGTCGGCCAGCGCGTCGAGGTGATGCGCGCGAATTGCGCGGCGAGGTCGAACTGGTCCTTCGGCAGCGGCCCGTCGGCGTCGATGGCGATATCCTTGAGGTCTTCGATGTCGTTGCCGCGCCCGGTGCCGGAATATTGCTTGTAGGCGACGAGGCCGGAGCCGGCGAGGTTGACCTGCTCCGGCGAGATCAGCCCGATCTTGTGGATCAGCCCCGCCAGCATCCGCACGGAGTAGGCGCCGCGCGAGAAGCCGAACAGATATATTTTGTCGCCCGGTTTGTAATGCTCGACCAGGAAGCGGTAGGCGGAGAGCACATTCTCATCGAGCCCGAAGCCGGTGGCGAGCCCCAGCACCAAATTGACGTCGGCCTTCCAGCGATTCCACGTCGACGGCTCCGTCACGGTGCCGACGCCGGGATCGTAGAACACCTTCTGCGTCGGGTGGGTGTTGTCCGTCTTGCGCAGGCAGCGATAGACCTTGAGGACGTTGGAAATGTTCTCGGAGATCTCGTTGCCGGTGCCGTCACAGCAGATAACGAGGTTGTTGCCGTAACCGTTCATGTCGCCTCACGGACAGCTTTCGCGCCAGAACCGCTATTTGCCGCCATCGTGCTTCTTCCAGACGTCGCGAGCGATGCCGATCGAGTCGATCTTGTCATTGAACACGCGATAGTACACGTCCTCGCCTTCCTCGAGATCCTGGAAGCCCTGATCGCCGCCTTTGACGGAGCCGGCTGTGAAAATGATCCGCTCCCCATTTTCCTTCTTGATGACCCCAATACCCAGCTGACGGTAGATCGCCTCGACGGTGCCATATCCGTTCATGAGGCTTCTCCTGCATGTTCCGGCGACGAGAGCGTTGCTTGATTGTGATCCCTCAGCCGCCAGCGGACGTCCATCCCGGAACCGGGCAGCATGATCTCCTCATGGGAGAAATGCGCCTTGCGGCCCTCGAGAACCTGCTCCAGCCGTCGCTCGACCTTGCCGTCCGGAACGAGCCTGTGACCCAGCACGAAATACTCGAAGTCTCCTTTCACCACCACGTCGACTTTAGCCTTGTGCACAATCCAGGGAGCCGAGAAGGTAAAGTGGGGGAGTGACGACGGCACGACGGAATCGTATCGCATTCTCAGCGTCACCATAGTGCCGATCTTGGCCGCGAGCCCTGCGGGAAGACGGAATCTCCGCAGCAGCCAGGGGGCTGATGTCCTGGTGGTCGTCGGCCAATTGAACTCGTCTCCTTGCAGCACGACGTTATCGATGCTGATTGAAAGCCGGGGAAAGAACGTCGACCAGACCGCCTCATCGTCCTCATTCCTGAGGGTGGAGTCGATGGATTGCCGGAGCGCAGTCTGCTCGGCTTGCGGCAGCAGATCCAGTCCGACCTGGTGAATGTAGACCGGCGCCGGCTGGCGGGCCCAGAGCTCGGCGGAGGCGGCAAACGAGATGCCGAAGTCGATGAAGTCGCTGCCGAGGATGAAGCGGTATTCGCAGATCGTGGTACACGTTCCGTAGGCTGCCAGCGCACCGCTCCTCCGCGTGCTCTTGCGCAAATCGATCTCCGTGAAGAACACGAGATCCTTACTGACGCGGCCAAATCGACTGGCCCAGGTGTCCTGGCTTGCCCTCCAGACACGATCCAGCACGTCGGGGTCCGTTCGGCGCGCGATCTGCAGAAAGCTCTTGGCCTCCAAGTATCGCCTATCGTTGGCGGCCGCAGGCTTGACCAGTTGGATGTGATCGAATTGCAGGGGCTTCCAATCGATCGCACCATAGACCCCCTTGCCCGAGGCCTCGCTCACCGCGATATCGTTGTTGCCGGTCACGACGCGAACGGCAAGCCACATGCGCTGGTCGCCGGCCTCTTCGTGACCGCCATTGACGACCCGCAGCGCCCACTGATCGAAAAGGCGCGTGAGAAACTCGCTCCCGGTCTCAAGGTCCACGAACTGTTGCTGGCTTTTCCGGAACAGGTCAATGGCATGACTGATGACCGGAATCTTCATGCCGACTCCATAACCAACCAGCCTTGCGACCTTGAGGAGATCGCTGCCGTGGTCGGCGTTCCGTATAACAGGAGCCCGCTGATCGGAGGAGGCCCGTCCGGGCGCTGCAGCCTGTCAATGATATATTGCATGCACACCAGACCACCCATGCTGTGCGCAATGAAGACGATGCTGTCGTAGTGCCTTGGCAGGCTCGACACCGCGCTGGCGAGGTCCTTGGCGGCGTGGTCGATCGGCGGCCCGCGGTATTTTTTGGTGTAATATCCGAAGGCATAGACGTCGTAGTCCTGTAGCGCGACATCGGCGAGGATGAGCTCGACAAAGCCGGCCTTGAGCTCCTTGCTTTGCCACGTCTTGACGATATCGCCGGTCACGCCATGGACGAATATAACGCATCGTGTATTGTTGTCGTGCCCTACGCGTGGGTACCAGATGAGCTGATCCTGCACGATATGGGTGCCGATGATCTCGGCAGGCTTTGTCTCAAGGGGCATGATCACAACCCTTTTCTGTACAAGGCGGCCGACCCAGGCTGTCGGCGACAGTATGCTCGCTATAACTTTAGATTATATCAATCCTAGATAGCATACCTGTTTGGAGATGTCAGCACGACGGGGCGGCCAGAATGGATGAGCACCTGAGCTGCGCGTGTTGTGACTGCGTCGGCGTAGCGGTGCTGGCATGATCGGCACAAATCTCCACGGCTGCGGTTTTTTTGCGCAGCAGCTTATACCTTTCAGCTGAATTGCGGGGGGCCGGGGACCCCCGCCCGGGCTGGCTTGGATACACGGGACATATGATCCGTTCGATAAGGTTGATCGAGCAGCGCTCCTCGTCGAGTTGGCGCATGCGAAACCTAGGGAAGACCTTAAGGTCGGCTTGTTATCTGCCTCGCCTAGACGGCGCAAACGGACCTGGGGGCGGCGAATCGCGTCGGTTCGCCGCGAGCACTCAGCTCGCGCCACTGGTGCTCAGCAGCTCATTTCCGCCGACGGTGATTCAATGCGCGGTCGCCGTGTCGTCTTGCCGCGTTCAAAGCTTTGACCGGCTCGAATTACGATCGTTAGCGGTTGCGATTTGAGAGTGAAGCCACTAACAGTCGTATCGTATATTTGTCGTTTGATTCAGGTCACGCACGGTGGCGCTTAGCCAAGACTCCAAGGATAGTGTTGAATTCGGTGCATGGAAGGAGCGTGCACGCGCGCTTGCGACAACGCATGCCACCGTTAACGATTTCAGCGCCGAGAACCTTCGGCGCGTTCTTGTCCAACTGAATGGACTGTTTCTGGTCGACGGGGCCCGTCCTCAAGGCTTATCGTGCCATGGCTGACGGAAGGATCGCGGGCCGGGAGAGGAAATTCACGGATGCCCTCGCGACGGGATCGATCGCTTGGACGCTGCCCGACGGGCTGGAAGAGATCGCGGAGACGATCGGTGGTTTGATCCGAGCGGTCGATTGGACACTGGGCCAGTACCGCTCTCAATGGCCGAAGGAGCCGTCGCAATGGATCGTGGATAACTGTTACGTCATCCCGCGAGACAGCGTAAGCACGGCGAGGTCGCTATCGCAAACGCAACCATATCAGCGGCGTGGCTTGGTCTTTCATCGCATCATTCCCGAGGAGATCGATGGGTACGCCGTTGAGGTTTTCAATGGCCGAACCCTACATTGTTCTGCGGCGGATAAAAGCAACTGGAAGATGGGCGCGTGCCTTTTCGAGGAGTTGAAGCTCGATACAGACGTCTCCGAACACCTCGGAGAGAAACGCTTTGTCGTAAAGGGCGCGAATTCTCCCTATGCGGATGCGGTCGTCGAAGAGCAGATCACGAAGTGTTTGGACGAAGAGTGCGTTGCCGTGGTCTGGCCTGAACTGGCTGTACCTCCAAAGCTACGCGGTCGGATTAAGGCTCTTCTTCAAGATCGTGACGTGGCTGATGATCGGTTGCCACCCGAAGTCGTAGTTGCGGGGACCTGGCACGAAGCTACGAAAGAGTGGGTCGTCAATCGCGCGCTCGTTTTCGACGGCTACGGGATCGAGCGGCTGGTTTACGATAAGATTGCTCCCTTCTCGGGTGGGGGCTGGGGCAAGGAAGACATCACGCCGGGTACCAAGTTGTGCGTTCTCGCAACGGAGGCCGCAATTATCGGCTTCGCGATCTGTTTGGACTTCTGCGACGCAGATGCCGAGACGAACCCGTTCACCAAAATGGATATCGACCTGATGCTCATTCCCTCGATGGGAAACGATCAAACCATGGAGGGACATCAGACGACTGCGGCCCAAATGGGAGTGAAGTTCGGCACCCGAACCTTCGTCGTTCAACACATGACGGACACCGAGTTCAAAGACGGGCGCATAGGTGCTATATTACCTATGCCCAAGCGCCCCAATAAGGTTCCCGTTGAGCAACTGGGACAAAAAACCGTTTGGAACTCTTATCGCTGGCCTCAGGCCACCTAGATTCAAGAGGCAAAATCACGGTAAAGCGTACTAAAGCGTTATTAACCGTTATGATGTATGGACATGGTCATGGATGCCGCGCTCGAAAGAATCGAATTAGGCGACGCTTCGGCTTCGGAAGCTAGGCTTGCCGTGTCTGCGCTCCTGAAGGAGGGGTCCGAGGCAAGTTACGCACGCCTGTATTCTGCGCTTGGCGCTTGGCTCTGGAAGGCGCTTGACGGAAGGCGCCGCGACGACGAGTTGCGTCAGTGGTTTGATATCTTTCGCCGTTCGAGCGCCGCCCTCTTGACGAAGAACGCGGCCTATGCGGAGCGTTTGCGTGCGTTCTACGATCTATTGGAGATGTCGATTGCGACATCCAAAGTCGCGAACGTCAGTGAAATTCTCAGTCGGCAACACGTCCTAGCGATACTAAGGCTTCTTCGCTCCGCTGACGGGAAGCCTCTGGAAAAGGCCGCGATCGCTCGAAAACTCGGACTCAAACCGGCCAATCTGAGCCGGATACTGCACATGATGGCGAATGCCCGTCTTGTGGAGCGAACGACTTATGGGAAAGAAGCTCATTTTTGCATGACACGAGATGGCGCGATTGCGCTTTCAAAAAAGGAAGCTTCTGCCGCGCGTCCTGCACGACCCATTAACGCTGCGCAACCCGCTCGCGCTGTGCAACCCCCGCGCGCCGTGCAGCCGGCTCGTCCGGCGCTGTTCGGCCGTCATGTGCAGCCTCTTCTCCCGCATGCACCGGCCCAGATCGCTGCGGACGCCGGAGAACTCTATCTCAACATTCTCAGAAAGGCAGTTCATGATCCGGTATTGAAGTCAGATTATGATCACCTGGTGCAGATCGGAGGCTTGCCGTTCAATAGACCTCCCCGACTAAACATGTTTGACGTGCTGCAAATGCTGGCAAATCATGAGCCGCCGACGATGGCGCCACCCGCGCCCGTGCCGGCGCAAGCGCATCATGTGAAGGTAGTAGGAAAGCGCTCCTATCGAGGTGCCCAGGTGGTAACGGCAAACGAAAAGAAGTCGGAAGCGCAAAGAACGCACGTGCTCGTCGAGCCGGTGCAGCCAAAAGTGTCGCACTTTATAATGCACGCCTACAGCGAGGAAAGCGAAAATCATGTCGACTGAGGATCAGTCTGATCTAACGCCGACCGAGGGCCTCACCGAGGAAACGCTCGTTCTCTATAGCCAATCGGTAGTCGATCGTGTCATCTATGTTCCCTCTACCTACACCACATTGCTCACTTGCATGGGCAAAGTAAGTCAGGACGCGCCCGATGTGCTTGTCCCTTTGGTAGACGTGAGGCTAAATGGACCGCTTGCGGAAGATGCAGCAATTTCAAGCCCACTATTCTATCAATTGATGACGCTTGAGAACCTGACGTTTGTTCTGGAAGACATGACAAGCGACCTGGTCAAGGTTTGTCAGCATTTGGGCGCTGCCAGTTCTGGACGAGCCAAGCCGGATGTCGGTCAGCTTTCTTCCATGAGGACCTATCTCTCTCAAGCAAAGGCCAATCTGGAAAAGTGCCTTTCTGAGCTGGAGCCGATCGCGTAGTCGCTGAAGACGGCTCGTGAACCGTCGCTCCGGACGCAAAGTCTGAGGAGCAGCAAGTCGTAGGCTACTTCCTTGCTAGACAATGAGGATTAATCAGCGGGCTTCTGCGCGACAGCATACTCGATCTGATGGATCACGCACATTTTGCGCGACCTCCGAGGAAGAGCCCTGCGGCTTCCGCCCGTTTCCGGGCGGCGGGATCGCAGCGGATCGTCCTCGCAGACCACGCAGACGTAGCGCGGCCGGCCGGGCGCGACGTCGTCGGGTACGGCCGTCATCGGCTTACCGCACTTCGGGCACAGCTTCCGGCTGAGGTAGAGCCGAGTCATGTTTTTTGCCTGCTGGGAGCAGCTTAGTTCCCCTCCTGCCGCGAGCCCAAGTCAATCGCCGAAAATTGTTCTTATGTACCAGGCCGCTTGACGCGGAGCGCGTCTCACGTTGAAATCCGATTTTCAGTGATGTTGCGGGGTGGCGTCGTGGAAGAATTTTATAGGGGCTTCGCACAGCGGGCGCGCGATCTGGCGGAAAACGCGGACCCATTCACCAAGCGGCGGCTACTCGACCTGGCCCAGCGATACGATCTCAAGAGCAGACCGGGAGCCCCGGGCGGTCGGACTCTCCCGCCGTCGCGCGCGGCGCCACCGACGGTGCTGTTTTCCGGCTCGGGCGAAGCTTAAGAGTAGTCGGATCGCGGCCCGGTCGTCGATTTTCTATGTTTTCATCGACCGGTCCGGGTGTCGGCCGCGCGCGGTCGCGGTGCTCGCGTTGGTACAAGCTGGCTTTACGGCACTGAACCGCGCTGACTGCGGCATGAGGAGTCATCGCGTACGCCGCCGGATCTCGTCAGCGACCATGCCCTCCGCCCGCACCAGCCGCTCATGCAGAGTCTCGAACATATCGAGGATGTCATCGATTGGGTTCATTCTTGCCCTGCTCGATGGATTCGGCGAGGAGCTCATCGAGGGGCGTCTCCTTCAATTGGCTTTTGAGTGGGATGGTGCGAACAACCCAACGACTTAGCTTTGTTTGCTTCTCGTCAGCCTCGCCGTTGTCCGCACTTCCAATTGCAGGGAGCTCAGTGCCGGCATGGGCTTGACGATTTCAGCGAGCAAACGAGCGGTGGCTGAGATCCCTCCGGATGGCCGTGGCGGAACGAAAGGAATTTGGCCTTGCCTACCTGAGAAGTGAATGTCACACTCTACCTGTAGTTTAAGGCATTTGACCTTGCACCGAGAATGTTTGCCGTGGTTGGCCGGCCGGCGTCCGCTGGGCGGATTCCCCGTCCCTTCGATCTGACCTGAGTTTTTAGGAGCATCCCTTGGATTACGAATTGCCCACCGATTTGTATTCTTCCGAAGATCTTCTACGCGGCTACGATCCGACTTCGAAGATGGGACTGGCGGAGGCGTGGGATTTCCGGGTCTTCCGGCAATATGTCGCTGACGGCGCTGACAACCCGGCGACTCTGGACGTGCGGAGGAAGCAGGCCGACCACGATGCCAACATTTCTGACGCGCTCAGACGCTTCCTGACGCAGGAGACGCCAAAGCTCGTCGGCATTATGGGTGGGCACGAGCTGTCGAGGGCGGAACCTGCCTATGCGACGCTAGCAAGGCTGGCGCGTCAACTGACCGAACAGGGCTTTATGATCGTTACGGGCGGCGGCCCCGGTGCGATGGAGGCCGCTCACGTCGGCGCAACTTTCGCGGGCGCCGACGATGCGGCCTTCTCGGCGGCGCTGTTCATCCTCGGGAAGGAGCCCCTGCTTCCTGTGCTGGATCAGCTCGTGACCAGCGACGGAGGGGTCGCGCCGGGCCACGAGACCCAATTCGACGACGCGAGGCGCTGGATCAACGCCGCTCTGGACGCCAGGACGCGTGCACCGGCCAAGCCGAGCCTCAGCCTCGGTGTGCCCACCTGGCTCTATGGTCAGGAGCCGACCACGCCCTTTGCGACGCATTACGCCAAGTTCTTCCTCAATAGCATTCGCGAGGAGACACTCATCACCAACTCGCGCACCGGCATCGTCTACGCCCGGGGTAGCGGCGGCACGATGCGCGAAATCTTCGAAGACGCCGAGCGAAACTGCTACGTCCCTGACGCAAAATCGTTCACGCCAATGATTTTCTTCGACGAGAACCGCTACTGGCAACGCGATGCCGAATACGACGCGAATGGTGATCCCATTCCTTCAAAGAAGGGCGTCAAGGTCGACGACACCGTCCGCAACCTGTTCACCTTGGCGAGAGCTCGCAAGAAAGATGGCGCGGCCTGTCTGCTCAAGGTCAGATTCACGGTAGACGCGAAGGAGATAGGCGATGTGCTGCGGCTTCATTCTGGCATAGCGCTGCAGAACTTGATGTTTGCGCTGGCCGACGAGCCGATGAAGGTGTCGACCAGCTTCTTGAGCCGAGCCTGACAAAGGGTCACATGCCCATCGAGGGGAGGAGGCATCGCCATGCCGGGTGCGGTTTCGAATACGGTCAATGGAACTCAGATACGAGCAACTGCCTATCATGATTGCGACGATGTCCAGCTCTTTTGGCGCGTCTCCAGCGGTGCTGCTTCGGACGTACCGATCCCCGGATGCCTGGGCTTCATGATTGAGCGCCAGCGCCAGGTGGGTGGGAATTGGTCGCCCACGGAGATCCTGCGCAATCGCGTGGGCTTTACCGATCAGCCGCCCGCCGATGGCGCTGATGACGCAAATAGCTCAAGGCCGTCGAATGTATGGCCTTTCCAAAGATACGAATGGACGGATCACGGCGCCAACAACGGCCAGACGGTCCGCTATCGCATCAATGCGGTAGGATCGTCCGGGGAGGGCATTGTCGGAGAAAACACGCTGCTGTCCTTGGCGGATTCCGGCTGGACCGAAGCCATCCACGTGAATGGCCAAGCCGGCAACGGCATAGAGGCGTATTTCAATCGCGGCTTCGTCATGTCTCAATTCGTCGCACGCATCGCGCGTGAGAAGAACTGGAAGCCGCGCGACATCAAGGATCACATAGCCGACCTCGAAGAGCCTTTGAGGCGATTTCTCTCGGGTGAACTTCGCTTGGCGCTCCTGCGCTTGCTCGATGAAGTCATTGGGGATCCCAGGCTGGAGCTTTATCTGGCGATTTACGAGCTCTCAGATGAGGAACTGATCGCGCGGCTGAAGCTTTTGAAGCGGCGCGCGCACCTGGTGCTATCGAATGGCTCCGACAAGGGGGGCGACGGCAACGCGGATGTCCGCGAGGAGCTGAAGGCGGCCGGCGTTGACGTCCACGACAGGATCCTCGGCTCAAAGGGCCTGGGTCACAACAAGTTCGCCGTCGTTGTGTCCACCAAAGGCGACGTCGCAACGAAGGTGTGGACCGGAAGCACGAATTGGGCGCCGACCGGCCTCTGCACGCAGGCCAATAATGGAATTCTGTTTGTCGACCCAAAGATCGCCGGATTGTATTTCGAGCAGTGGGGCCGCCTGAGAGATGCTGGCAGCGACTTCACGCCGGATCTCGTGGGCGACAACGCCAAATCGCCGCGTCCGGCGAACGGGACAGACGTCTGGTTCACCCGGGTCCGAAGCAAGTCGAAGAAGAATGTCCGGAAAGGTATCGACATCGAGGCGCTCATCGAGCTCGTGACGGGCGCCAAGGACATGATCCTCTATGTGATGTTCCAGCCCGGTCCCGATCCACTCGCTGATATTGTCGCAAGGGCCTCAGAGATCTACGTCAGGGGTGTCGTCAGCACCGTCACGTCGGATAACCGCGAAAAATTCTCGCTGAGAGGTCTCGATACCGAGTCCCATGAGTTTGAGACGGCTCTGGTGCAGCCCGAAGGCGTCGTGAAGTCCTTTTCGGACTGGATTGGGGAAGTGACGCGCAGCCAGTTTCTGTTTCCCAACCAGAACCCGGGCATCGGCCATGCGATCACGCACTCAAAGATGATCGTGATCGACCCCTTTTCAGACGACTGCAAGGTGGTCACCGGATCCCACAACTTTTCCGGGTCCGCCAGCGAGCAGAACGACGACAATTTTGTCGTGGTGCACGGCAATCGATCTCTGGCGGAGGCGTACAGTGTCGCCTGTCTTGCCACCTATGAGCACTATTCCTGGCGTGCCTACGTCAAGCGGCAGTTCGATCAGGGCAAGGTACCGTGGTCGCACTTGTCGGACGATCCCGCGTGGCAGGGCCGCTATCTATCCGCTTCGCGCAAGAAGCACTTGGCAGTATGGTGTCCACAGTAGCGTTCAATAAGGCACTGCGACGGTGAGTGGTGCGATATCCTTTCACTAGCGAATGGTTTCACGAATGGAATTGGATGCAAAGCCGCCCGTCGAAGGCAGGAATTTCCGTTTCACGATCCTGGGTGGCATCGGCGTGACCCGCATTACCGTCCGGCTGAGCGGGAAGGTGGTGCACGAGAGCGATTGTCCCGACCCGCCGTGTCACGAAGAGATGCGGATGCCGCAGGGCGCGGGCGGGACGGAATTGGTCGTGATCGCCAAGGATTCGACCGGAAAGGTCCTAGAACGGAAATTCATTGTCGGCAAAACGGAAGGTCAGGCGGGCGGAGCCATGTCAGCCTGAGATCCTCTCCATGAGCGCGCTTCAAGAGTTTTTTCAAGAGCTGTCTAAGCTGCAGCCGGCTACGTTGACGGCCGTAACGGCCGTCGTAGGTGCGACCGGCGCCGTGATCGTTGGCGTCATTACCGGGGTGATCACCAAATTTGTCGTAGGCGCGCGCGACAGACAAGATAGAGAGGTCGAATGGCGTAAGCATGCAATCGAGCTCACCAAGCTCGACCTCGACCGCAAGCTCAAAACTCGAGCGCCGACAGACACACGGCCACTGAGGCCGAGCATCCTGGATTTCTTGGCCAACTATCGTGATCTGCAGGACCTCGACAAGGCCTCTCCGCGTGATCTTTATGCGACTCTCCTGGCGATGCGGATCAAGAAACAGAATACGCGACGCCCGGGCTGTCCCCCAAAGAGCCGCCCGCGGCTGCCGAGCACGAAGATTGACGGATCGTTTCCGCGAGAGTGCTTTTCTGACTAGGGCCAAACGTGGTTCACGATCTCGGCGAGACGGGCTCCCGCCTTGGCAAGCTGCTGTCGCTTGATAGTATCCGCCGACTGAAGGTACGCAGCTCGATCCGAGAAGGAGATCGTCCATTTCCTGGGACCTATCTTCGTGTAAGTCACATTCGACATCGTCTGTTTCGCCACCACGATCGTGTCCGTGGCCCAAATTGCTGACCAGTTCTCGATGCGGTCCGTATCGGCCGGAACGGCCTTTGCGACGTTCACCAAAGCCAGCGGGGCGGTGTCTCCCAGATCGGATGGGGTGTCGTCCCAGGCATGATGGAAAGTGTCGTTTCCGACGGTGACGGCTTTATCGTGGATCCAGTTGCCGCCCGCGGTTTCGGTCGACGGGTCGATCGTGTGCGTGACGTCCGGATCGACCAGGCTTCCGTTGGGATCGAGGTACGGCGCAGCGACATGAAGGGGCTGTGCCATGTCGCCCACGAGATGAGCGAGTATGAACAGAGCCTCCTTCTTGTCCTTGATGTCGAAGGGCGGCGGAGCCGGCCGGCCAAGCAGCACGGCGATCGCGGCGTTGGTAGTCGCGACCAAATCATGATCATTGGTACCCGCATAGTTTCGATCGAACTTGTCGCGCTGAACGGCCACGTCGTCGAAATGGTACGTATTGTGACAGCCAAGATTGGCGGTCGCGCTCGCTCCTTCCGGATAGACGCAATCGATCCAGTTTCGGCCGGCGTAATCGACCATGGCGTTACGGTCGTTCGCGAAGGGGGTGCAGGGAGGTTCGTACTGGGGATCCACGACGTAGGCGAGGCTGCCATCGTTTTGCCTGTGGACGCTCTTCACGCAATCGAGCCATGGCCCGGCTTGCCGTAGGTCGACGCCCAGCAAGGTCTTCACCTGCTGCTTGGCATTCCGGGTCAGTAGTTGGTCAGCAATCGACCCGACCAAGCGGTGTCCGTCGGGTCCCCAAGCGGACGCGGGCTTTGCCAAGAAGAGGCTCAAGAGCACAATGACGCTGGCAGCAATTCTAGCCATGACGGATCCTCGCGTAGGAAAAACTTCAACACTTCGTTTCATTTATGAGCCTCCAGTGGCGCCGATCGCGATCGTGTTGGCGAGCGCCTCTGCCATCCGGCGGGCGCTCCAGTCACTGTGGTGGAGGCGGTCAGGATCGGTGGGATCGACCATCCGGTCAAAGGAGACCCGTTCTGCCTCATGCCACTGCTTCATCAATGCGAAGCGGTGGAACACGTTGACCGGGAAGCCGGCCCGGCCGGCTGCCGTCTCAATCAATGCCACCATTCGGTGTGCTCGCTCCTCCATGATCGGAGTGAGCACGGCCGGCACGTACTGAAGGTCCATGAGCACGATGTCCATCAATTCATTTGCGAACATCGCGAGACCGCGTTGGATCGCGCCGGCGGTGGCGTCCAGATCCTGGTTCTTCCAAACCGCGTTGGTACCAACCTGCCAGACCACGACCGATGGTTGCTCGCCGAGTACGTCGCCTTGAATCCTTCGTAGCTCGTCTGGAGCTTCTTCACCGCCGACGCCGCGGTTGAGAATATCGAAGTTCCTGCCCGGAAAGCTTGCGCGCAGCGCCCGCTCGAGACGCTGCGGATAGGGCACGATGTCGCCTTCACCCGCCGTGGTCGGCGAGCCGATCGCCACGATCTTGATTGCTCCGACGCCGGCCAAGCGTCCCGACAACCACCGCATATGGTGCTGAAACCGCTTCGGTTGGGCTGGAATGGCGGTCTGATCGACTGCGGGCATGAGATTCAGCTACGCGCTCGAGAGTTTCGACGGAATTTGGTGCCGAAATGTGACGGGGCGATTACGCTATCGCAGTTGCATTCGACTATTATCAAGCCCTGTTGGATCTCGATCGCGGATACGCGGCTAGTAGAAATCTTAACCGCTCAAATTTACGGCGGCTTTGCCGGAGGCGGCGGAACTGGTACTGGGCTGGGCGCGACGCCTGTAACGGGGCTCGAAGGTGACGGCGTTACATCGTGTAGAGTGTGGACACCGGCGGCAACGAGAGCTCCGATCAACAGTCCATAGACCACAAGCAGTACGCCGCGGGTCTCCCGATAGTTCTTCATCGCTTGTTCGATCGGCGTTTCAGCGATTTCTTCCCGCTCGCGAACGGAGATGTAACTAAAAAGACTTTGCATCCAGCTCCGTCGGGACGTGGCTTGGCTTTGGAAGAACGCGCCATTGATCCGCCACTGCAACGCGAACGACAGACCGATGAATACGGCGGCCGCAAAGTAGAATAAGGAAGAGATGAGAGGACCCGGTGTCTTGGCCGCATCTCCCAGGATCTTCAGTATAAAAGGCGCAGCCGAGACGGCCAGGTCGCGCCAGAGCGTAGCCGCAAGATCCTGCGCCCGTTGCGCTACTTCTGAGTTTCATCAATCACGGTCTTGCGGAGATCGGCGAGCGCCTTCAGAGTCTCGCGGCTCGATGATTGGACGTGAGCTTCATAGGCAGCTTTGGCCGCCTCAAGCGCCTGCTCCAATGTCGTGGCGAGATCTTGCTGAGGACGGCTCGCCCGAGCCAACTCACCGGAAAAGAGCAGGTGGCGTGCCTCGACATCTGTCCCCGAAAGAAAAACCCAGTTGGCGGTTTCAGTCAATCGAGAACGAGCGCCGGGCAGGGCAGGATCATCGGCTCTAATGCGATAGATCGGAGGCGTCGCCGCCGCTTGCAGCCAGACCTGGCCATCCTCGAGCCAGGCGCGGGAGACGAGACCGCCCAACAGTCTGCGGGCAGAAACCGTTTCCCAAGCTTGATACGCCGGCGATGAAACCGCTGGCGCGGCCAATAATAGCCAGGGATTGAGATCGGTAACGATTTCACGGTCGGGGACAAAGTCACGAACATAGCGAGTGGGGTCGATAGACCCAAGCAAAGGCTCGGCTCGCGGTGGCGTTTGCGCGAAATCCCATGAAGCGAACTCCAATCCTCGTGCGCGAAATGCCTGAGTGGAATTTGAAGTCGGCGATCGCGAGGCGCGGAAGGACAGTTCGCTGCGCCAAGTATTGTGGGATGTCGGACTGGAAGATAAAGAAGGCGCAGCCGTCGGCAGTTGGCTTTCCGAGCGTGATCACGATCTCGCGGGTCGAATCAAAGATATCACTCCCAACGAGATCACCACCGAGACCCGGATTATAGACTTGCAAGGACGAGAACGGCGGTGGGACATCGTCGACGAAGCCGAGCCAGGCGACCTGCGCATCGACGGACGGTAGCCGGCCTCGCAACACGAGGGCGTCAATACGTTCGTCCGCCACGGCGCCGTTCGCGACAAGCTCACGTACGCGTTCGACCAGATGTGTTGATCTCGAAGTCATCGAGTGTGATCTTGTCCCTGATGATAATCTCGCCCCTGTCGCGGTTCACCGAAATGACTGAAGACATCAAACCGACAGGGAAGGTCAATTTGACCCCGCTTGCCGTCTCAACGCGACGGTTCTTGGGAGCCTGAATTGCGTTCTTTTGGAGCACGAACGATTCGCCCGCCATTCCTTCGCGCTTCAGCTTTGCCTTGAAGTCGGTCAGCACGGGGCTATCATCAGGCAGCGGCCCGAAAATGCTCTTCAGCCAATTTTCAGCACTTTCGCCGTCGACGGAACCGCCTGATTGGCTGGCGTCGTAGAGGCGTTGCGCCAGATTTTTCATCGTGTCCTGCGGAAGTATGTCTTTGTGCTTGTGCGCAATGTTGCGCGTGACCTCGACGATTGTCCTTGTCAGCTCCTCTTCCGTTCGCTGGCGTCGCACGAGCAAGAACTGTTCGAAATAGGCCGCAGGCCGCTGCGGATTTTGACGATCGACAACGCAGATTTCGTCGCGCTCTTTGCCGAGCTTGATCAGCGCGGCCTTCTGCAGGGCATTGCGGTTCTGGACAAAAGTCCGCTCAATCTCGCCGAAGGTCGGCTTCGGCTTGCCCGAACGGCCGCGGCTGACGTCGTAGTCGTAGCTGAGAACCTTTTCGTCCTCGAATTTCAGAAGTGCATATAACCGGCCACCTGAACAAGACAGCGAGAAGATCAAGAAGGCACCGACAGCCGTGCTGCCTCCGTGAGCCTCATTGAACGCTGTCGCGAGTTTCTCGCTTTGCTCCTGGAAAGTTGCCCTATCCCGGCTGATCCGCGCCAGTTGCGCCCGCACCGGCGCGTCCGCGAGAAACTCGTATCGGTTTCCGCTGTTGACCGATCGGACGCGGCCCAGGAAAAAAGCTGCGTGTCGACCGGCATCGAACGCAGTCAGTAGCTGAAAATGTTCCTCTCCCGGGCCGACAATATGAAAAACGCTCTGATCGATGCGCAGGCTTTCGAGTTCCTGCTCAGTAAGGAAGGACATTTATCACCATAGAACAAAAAGAGAACTGATTGCAATCGCGGCGCTGTTTTATTCCAAAATTTGCGTCGTGTTCCGTTAAGAGTCTTGCATCTTGTTAAGAATTCCATCCCCAACGTGTGGCGGGGCGCCGGTCTGTTGAACGGTGAACGAGCCGCCACGCCGCTAAATGGATTGCTGGTCCTCTCAAAAGTGTTCCCTTGGGTGGGGCGAGGGAGAACCCAACGGTTTTCGCGAAGACATTTCACATTTCCCGGGTTGTGTGAGTGTTTTTCACGGTGTAAAAGGGTTTTGCGGCTCAAAGGCCAAGTTGAGAGTGAAATTCACGATTCGAGAGCGTTTTTCACGGATCTGGGACAATGCAGACAAAGTTTTCAGGACCAGTGTCTGTTATTCATGACCGGCGGCTGCCGGAGATAGCAACTCCTGTTGGCTATGCTGCGCTGGTTGACGCCTACAGCCTATCCGTCCCGGTCCCGCGCGTGCTTTCCGCAATCGGAACAAAGCACCGGATCATTGAGCAGGAGGGGTGGCGCATCTACACGCCGCGCCATGCGCCGGACGCGACGCTTGAGGGGCATCTCACCTTCGCTCTCAAGAATGAAGGACTAGACCTTGCAATCCTGAAACGGCTTTTCCTCACTGTAAACGAGGATGAGATTGCGGATCTTGCGAGACAGAAGCCGACCGGTCTGTATACGCGTCGTATCTGGTTTCTGCATGAATGGCTATTGGGCCGCCAACTCAACCTGCCTGCGGCAGATAAAGTCTCTTACGTCGACGCCGTCGATACCGAACTTCAACATGCGACCTCCGGGCAGAATTCGGCACGACACCGCGTCCGGAACAATTTGCCAGGAACGCCGGAATTTTGTCCGCTTGTTTTCAAGACTGCAGCGCTGAGCGAATTTATTGCGCAGGATCTCAAGGAGCGCGCCCGTTTCGTGGTGAGCCAGGTTCCAAAGGATCTGCTGGCGCGAACCGCCGCCTTCCTTCTTCTCAAGGATTCAAGGTCAAGCTACGTCATTGAAGGAGAGAGACCGCCACAAGACCGTATCCAGCGGTGGGGCCGGGTCATCGGTGAAGCGGGACGGGCCCCGCTCGACGAGGCGGAGTTTCTACGCCTGCAGCGCATCGTGATCGGCGATGAGCGCTTCGTGAAACTTGGCTTCCGTAACGAAGGTGGTTTCGTCGGCGAGCATGACCGTGAGACGCAGCGACCTGTCCCGGATCATATCAGCGCGCGTCACGAAGATATCCCCTCCCTCGTGCGCGGACTGATCGCGTTCGATCATGCGGCGGAAAACGAGCTTGATCCTGTCGTCGCTGCCGCCGTGCTCGCCTTCGGGTTCGTTTATATCCACCCGTTCGAGGACGGCAACGGACGCATTCACCGATACCTGATGCACCATGTTCTGGCACGGCGCGGATTCAATCCCGCCGGGATCCACTTTCCGGTTTCTGCCGCGATTCTCGACAAGATCAGCGAATACAAGACCGTGTTGGAAAGCTATTCGACTAGATTGCTTCCATGTGTTGAATGGGAATCGACCCCACAGGGCAACGTCAAGGTCTTGAACGATACCGGTGATTTTTATCGTTTCTTCGACGCGACGCCCCACGCCGAGTTTCTGTACGAATGCGTGCAGAGGACCATCGAACAAGATCTTCCAAAGGAAACGCAATTTTTACGGAGCTTCGATACCTTCCGCGCGGGCATCGAGAACATGATCGAAATGCCGGAGCGGACGCTCAATAACCTCTTCGGATTCCTGCAACAGAATGGAGGACAACTCTCAAAGCGTGCCCGCGACAACGAATTCTCCGAACTAACGCCGGATGAAGTCACGAGGATTGAGGAGCTTTATCAAGCGGCTTTCTCGAAAGACTCTGGAACGGCGAGTTGACTGTGTCGGAGTGCCACCTTCATTGAATTGGGCCTGTCGGATCAGATGCTGGTCGACCTCTTGATAAAAAATAGCGCCCTCAATCGGCGTGGTCGCAGCTAAGACGCGCCGCATCGGTGAGTTTTGACCGTGGGAGGTTATCTTCTTTTTCTTCTTTATCCGCATCCCGCCAGAGTTTCCCCGCAGAGGACTGTACGCGCGCGTCTCGCGAGTGGATTCATTGAGCACAAGCCCTCATCGCCGTGCATCCTTCGAATTTGATTGCATCGATGCCGACTATGTTGATGGCGCCGGACCGCGGCTCTTGGACGGGTTTCGTGCTGAACATTCGCGCTCATGCGCGTAGTGACGACACCAGCCCGATTTGGCCACTTTGCGGGCGCGACACCGGCGCCAGCCGATTGGTTTTATCTCGAGATCGAGCGGGATGGCTCCGGCCTGCCGGCATGGCACGCTCAACTTGAAGGCAACGGCTACTCGGCGCACGCACGCGGAGTCCTCACCTACGCGCGGCAGCTTGATACACCGGACGAGACCCGAGGGCCGCGATCGAGACCCCAAACTCTCGGTGCCGCTGCCGCCCCACGGCTAGGGCTGCCGCGTTCGCTCGTCACTGCCTGTGCGCCATTGCCGAAGCCGGCAACGCGCGCCGCAATATCGACTGTTCTCAAAAGGGTCCCACAAGCGGCATCTGTCCTGGTCAGGGATGTCGGTCAGGCAAACTTTGTCTCCCTATGCGATGATCGCGGCCGCGCCATTCTGCACTTCGATGTCGGATTTCCGATCTCCTTCAATCGCCATACATTCCCCTCCAATTTCGACATCAATCGAAGCGAGGCGCCCCCGATCGTTCTGTCGCATTGGGATTGGGATCATCTTCACGGTGCCTTCCACCTCCCCCATCTGCTAGAATGTCGCTGGATTGTTCCCAATCAGCGGCTGGGGCCTGGCGCGGCGCGACTGGCGCGAATACTCGCCCAAAAGGGCAATCTGCTCGTACGCCCCGCCAACGCAAGAATCCGCTTTCCGTTTGGTGAATTGGTAAGGAGTCGAGGCCCGGCCCGCGATCTCAATGATAGCGGATTGACCATCCTTGCCACCCTCACTAGCGGACGGTCGGCCTTGCTGACCGGAGACGCGGACTATGCGTACCTCATGCATGCCAATGCCACGAAGGTAGATCACCTCGTCGCAACTCATCATGGTGCGCGCTTCAATGCGGACGCGGCGTCGGTGCCGATGCCGAATAACAGGCATGGACAACTGGTGATTTCCTACGGTTATCGCAACGTCTACCGGCATCCACACGCGGAAGCGCTATCTAAGCACGCAAACTCGGGTTGGACGACGTGTCTGACCACCGCAGGGCGAAGAGGTGTCGCCAACCGAGGCGATCGCATCGTGAATTGACGTTGGACAGCCAAGGTTCTGGCGCTGCAGCTTTCCGTGCGGCCGGCACTTCGATGACTCGTGATCGATGGCGAAGTTCATTTCGCGTAATTTGCCGCACTGCGACGGACGCTCTGCAAGCAACATGGACGCCAGGTCAGACAGCATTGCTTCACCTGTGTCGGCCCGACCAACGGTCAAAAGAAGTATCACCGCCGATCGGCGTTAGAGCGCGAACGTCATATCTGGAGAGCCCCTTTAGGTGTGGGGCGACTGTTCGGCTCAACTGGGGGGCTTGATTGCGACTGCATCACAAGACGAGCCACAAAGCCGAGGCCTGTTGCTCCAATTCGGGCTCCAACGTGGTTGTCTTGATTCTCTCGACAATCAATTCGAGATCAAGCGGGCGTACGGCATGGTCGGCTTCGACGAACTCCTTGTCTTTATCGACAATCTTACCTCAGTTTGCCATCATTTGGGAGGCAGCGAGCCAAAACTCGCGCGCGTTGCATATTTACAACCCGCGCTGCCATTCGAGATACTAAGCTCCTTCATCGAGCCAACCAAAATATATTTCATGCGTACTTCAATATGATCGCGGGGGCGAAATGTATGATGCCTATCGCAGCAGCAAGCGCGACTTGCTCGTTCTGAGTACAGGCTCTGCCGTACCCCTGCTTTACTCTGCACACAAGTGGCGCAAGAGAAGAGCAAGAGTTCTCAAGGTCAGCGACGAAATCAAATCAGCCGTTCGGGCACAAGGCTACTACGTCCGCAGTCTGCACGCGAAGCCGAACCGCGTTTTCTTCCCACACTCCGGGGAGAAGGCTTTAGACATTCATCTCCAGCCTAGCCGCGTAGAGGATCTGCACACCAAGATGGGAAGGAGATGATCCGCTTAGGACCGAAGCGGCGATATGTGTAGTTCCCAAGAAGTTCTTAGCCATCGCTTCTCGGTACGGAGCGCCAGTTCGCAAAATCATATTCGTCCCGCCACCGGTGCACGTTGGTTTTGCAGAATGCGCACCTGAAGTGACCAGGCTCTCGGACTTCCCGGCGGATTTGGTCAGCTACGAAGGCACCTGCGCATTTAGGGCACAAGAAAATCACTTTGGTCACAATTCACATAGTTTCTTTAGAACGCTGATTGCGGTGCTGCGGATTCCGACGAAGTCGCCCAGGCGTACCGATATGAAGTCGCCCGTGGATTCCGAGACGATGTCGCCCACCTTT
>NZ_JBVVPQ010000053.1:0-23584 GCF_055811695.1 Bradyrhizobium sp. MI1.3
CCAGGTCGACGGCTATGCCGGCTATCGGGTCCTGGCCGAGCGCGGTGACGTAGAACTGGCGTTCTGCTGGTCCCATGTGCGCCGGCGCTTCTACGAACTCGCCGCGGCCGGTCCCGCACCGATCGCCAGCGAAGCGCTCGAACGTATCGCCGGGCTCTACGTCATCGAAGCCCAGATCTGCGGCCGTACCGCCGACGAGCGTCGCGCCGTCCGCCAAGAGAAGAGCCGGCCGATTGCCGACGAGTTCGAACCCTGGCTGCGCGCCAAGCTTAGTCTGATTAGCCAGAAGACCAAACTCGCGGAGGCCATCCGATATGCGCTGTCGCGTTGGGACGGGCTGACGCGCTTCATTGCCGACGGCCGCATCGAGATCGATTCCAACGTCGTCGAGCGCGCTATCCGCCCAATCGCGCTCAACCGCAAGAACGCCCTGTTCGCTGGCTCGGACGGCGGCGGCGAACACTGGGCCGTCATCGCCTCACTGATCGAAACCTGCAAGCTCGTCGGCGTCGAACCCACGCCTATCTCGCCGACGTCATCACCCGCATCGTCAACGATCACCCGAACAGCCAGATCGACGAATTGCTACCCTGGGCCTATCTCGCTACCCAAAAACGCTGGCGCGTGGCCTGAGAACATCGCTTACGACTAATCGACACACCCAATAACCAATAGCCCTACGGTTCAGGGATTGCGTGTCACGTTCTGCCTCCCAAGGGACTTTCGCGTGTCACACATACTCCGGCGGAGCGAACTGGATGGAACCAAAAAAGGTGACGCAGTAATCACCCCCATGACGACGATCTTCCGCGCCGTGACAATTTTATGGAAAATGCGCGCATCTACCCGACGGGAAAGAACTCCTATTGATCGTGGCACCGGTTACACCGAAGATCGAAGCGGGCTGGAGGCAAAGCCGAAGGAACGGCTGATGCCGAGAACTCTCCGGGAACGACTGGACCAAGTTGAGCGCGAAATCGAGCTGTACATAGAATTTGATAAGGCCGAGAAAGCTCGGTTCAATCGCGAGTCGTATTTATGGACTGCAGAAGATCGCGTCGAGTGGCAGGAGACGCAAGCGGCCAATGCTCAACGGATTCGAGAATTGTTCAAAGAGCGTGATGCTCTGCGCGGGTTGCTGAGCCCGTAACGGCGTCCTGTCGCAATCTTGGGCTGACTTCAGGACCGATGTTTTCATACAGATCCTTAGTCTTTCCCGAAGAGTCGGACAAGTGCTGAAAGGTGTCCCCGGGCAAGTCCGCCTTGGGACCTGTTCGTGTAGAACCGATTTAGCGCAAAACGGATTTTGAGCGCCGCTGGCGTATAGGTTTACCTACGAGGCGCAGGCAGCATGCGCTTGGTTTGCGCGGCATTAAGCAGGCCCTCGAACGCGACGAAGGGTTCTCGCGCGCCTGCACGTAGACTCCGGTGGTGATGGCATGCGCACCGAAGCCATAGGAGGCGGCGCGCGTCGATTTCGGTAGCAGCGATAGGTTCAATACGCCAGCTCAAGGCATTTTGCACCCTGCTATTCGAAGTCGGGATCGATGCATGCAGCATCTCTGATCGTCACTACACCCAAAAGGGTTGCACGTTCTGCCTACATGCGGCTCAAGAATGAAAGCGCCATATGTGTCGGGCAATCACTGCCCACTCGAAGCGTTGCTATCTCGAGCATAGGGTACGGGTTAGGTGCTGCTTGGATATGCACTCATCGCCAGAATCATCGAGATGCGTGTTGTGAGAAGCGTCTAGGGGACACGCGCTCAGAGATGAAAATGGCGCCCTATCTTGCAGAGGGGTGGGAGCCAGGGGCAGTAAACTTTCTGTGGACACCCCTCGTTCCTCTGCTAGATTTGGACCATGCCTCGACCATTGGTTCTTATTCCAGCCGCGATCGGATTAGGCTTGATCGCCTACGCAACCCTCTCGACCATGACAGCGAGACCCTTTCTGATAAGTGCCGATGAGTCCAATCTGATCACCATCATTGAGCGATTTGGCGCATACGCTGTACTTGGAGGTCTGTTCTACTTCGCTGTACCGGGCCGCATTGGCCTCGCCGTTGGCCTCGTATCAGCCGTGGCAATCCTGTTGGAGCTCCTACAGAGATTCCGCGCCGATCGAGATCCGGGCTTTATTGACGTCGTAGAAAAGATCTCTGGTGGTGTCGTCGGCATTGTTGTTCTTCACGCTGTCTTCAGGATGCTCGCAACGTCTCGCGGAGCAGCTAACGACGCTAACCTGCCCCAGCCTTGACTGCGGCCGCAAAGCTAGCAACGGATTAGGCTCCTGGCCGCCGCCAGAGCCAACTCGCCGAATGAGTGTGTTCAGCAAACTCGTGAGTACGTTGCTTTACTGATGCGCCCGAGCAGGTTGCCTCTTTCCTGCTTAATGGAGGTCAGAAAGCCGAGTGACAGATATGTGGGCGACGCATTGGGGCATATGGCTCAATTTTGTGCGTCAATCGTCTGCAATATCGCGTAGCTTCGTCGGTCGAGTGGGTACATTATTTCGGGAGCTGGGGAGATGATCTTTGAGCTCCAACGCGGATCAGCTTTAACCCTTCTGGTTTGTTTTCCAATATGTACCCTCGGTCACTCTGTTGCTGCCCATCACGGATGATTGCCAGATGACATCACAGGTCACCGTCGACACTCCGATGGCTGAAGGTGTTGACGACCAATTCGAGGCAGTGGTCTTGGGCGCTGGAATTAGCGGCCTCGTGGCAGCGTCAATTTTGCAGCGCCAAGGTGCTCGGAGGGTGCTAGTCATCGATGAGTATCCTTCGATCGGCGGCAATCATATCGACTGCAAGATCGGCGACTATACGTTCGATGTCGGCAGCTACATCTTCCAGGACGATTCGCCGCTATTGGCACACTTTCCCGAGTTGTTACCGCTCTACATTCAGATCTACCCGTCATGGGGGCGGCTCACTCCACAAGGCGCAGTAAGCCACTATCCGCTGTCCATCACGGACGATCTGCTTTCAGCCGGCCCGTTGGAATGGCTTCGGATGGTGAGCTCGATCATCTTTGCGCGAACGTTCCGCCGCAAGATCCGGAACGCCAAGGACTTTGCAACCTTTTGGATCGGAAGGCGGTTACTGGAGCGCACGGGACTCGGCTATTATTTGAGCCGGTTCTACGGATTTCCTGCCGAGAAGGTGGACGTCAAGTTTGCAGAGAAAAGAATGCTTTGGATCAAGGAGCATGCGACGCTGCGAAACCTTATCGCGCGGGCCTTCCGCCGTGCCCCTAACGTAACTCCCAATCAACAACTCGTTCGGCCGCGGGAAGGCTTCACATTTCTGTATCGCAAAGCAATGGAGCGGCTTGAAGGTCAAGGCGCGGACTTTGTTTTGGGTACCAAGATAGCTCGCGTTGAAGGGCAGAACGGCGAGTTTTCGATCGTCCTGGCCAACGACCGCGCGATCGTCGCTCGGCGCTTGGTCTCGACCATTCCGCTAGCGCGTATCGAAGAATTGTGCGGTTTGCAAAGCCGTCGAGACCTGAAGACCGTCACGTTGCTGACGCTGTTCTATAGTTTTTCCGGTGAGAGAGGCTTCACACAGCCGATCTTGTACAATTTTTCGAGGGCAGGGGCGTGGAAGCGCCTGACGATTCATTCCGATTTTTACGGCCGGTGCCTCGGCCGGGAATTCTTCTCTGTCGAAGTCAATGCTGAGCACGTGGCCCGCGACACCAGTAGGGCAGATTGCGACTTTAGAACTCACACCTGCGACAACAGACTGTTTTTAGGCGACCTTCGGCTCGAGGGCGCGCATATGCTTGGCAATGCCTACCCAATCTACACCGACCAGGCCGACGAGCACGCGGCAAGTGCGGTGGTCGCACTGCGCAAGTTGGGAATTGAATCGATTGGACGGCAAGGCAGATTTGACTATCAACCAACCGCTCGCGACTCCACGCTAAAAGCCGAAGCCGCGCTTCGTCCGGATTAGCGGGACAGGAGCAGATTCCGTGCGCGCGCACCCTCAATTCCAGTAAATAGCTGCCACAGTTTGCGCAGGACCTGTTGAAGGCGCGGTGAGCACGTGCTCGGCTGATAAAGTAGGTTTCCTGCGGAGCTGGGAATTACGTGTCGCTCAGTGCCGGTCCAGACGAGTGAGCGTGCAGGCCGCAACGGGCTGGTGCGCCATCTTCCTGACCGCGCCAATGAGGCCGCGCAGGCGCCCGCACTTCCTGCAAAAAATGGGCGTGTCATCGAGGGCTCCGTCAGCACACTCGAAGGTAACCGCCAGTGTCGCGCAGTTCGAGCAAATGGCTTCGAAAGCCGTGGCATGGGTGGAGCTCGCGCTCATCATCATCCCTCAATGGTGCAATCGATCTCGCAGGTCGTGAGTGCCGTGACGGCCTAAAAGGCCGGGTCCAATCGCGCGGTGATCAATCTTCAGTTCAAACGGCGTTCTGTCCTGCCAGAGGGTGTCAGGCCTCCCCTCTGCAGAGAGATGTCTGGTCGGGCGTCGAGTCGGCCAGACTTTCAATATGCTGCATCTTCAAACACAGCCGGGATGGTTGCGAGCATTATCTTGGTGTCGAGTACCACGGACCAATTGCGCGCGTAGAACGCATCGCAGGCAACGCGCCTGCGGTAGGTGGTTGTACTGCGACCGCTCACTTGCCAAAGGCCTGTAATTCCAGGACGGCAGGCCAGATAGGCCCCGACCTTGTAGGCGTATCGCGCCAGTTCTTCTTCTGTGACCGGTCGGGGGCCGACGATGCTCATGTCACCACGAATGACATTGAACAGTTGAGGCAATTCGTCGAGACTGGATCTGCGCAGCATTGCGCCCAACAGCGTTACGCGAGGATCAGAGCGTAATTTGCGAGCGGCGTGCCACTCCGCAGCCGCGGCAGGATCGGACTCCAGCAATCGTTGCAGCCGCTCCGCTGCGTCCGGCGCCATGGTACGGAATTTCAGGCAGTCGAAGGTTTGACCGTTAAAGCCAACTCGCCTGTGGCGAAACAGCGCCGATCCTGGCGACGAAAGAACTAAGGCTAAGTAACAAATCAGCAATAAAGGAGAAAACAGCAGAACGCCAATAACTGCCAATACCAGATCAACCGATCTCTTTACTACTGCACCCACGGGACGCGGTACCACGTGGACGGGAGAACGCCTCTCCACGGAAATAAAAGGCAACTCGCCGCGTGTATCGACCACATTGGTCATTGCGGGAACTCCATAAACAACATCTAAAAAAGCGTTTGAGCTCGTCCCCTCTATTCTCTAGATCGCATTGCCCCCTGTGAGCAGATTAAATTCTGACGGCGGTGCACAATTAGCACAAGTTTAAAATTTCGGCACAAAAGCGGATTTTTTCAGCTTAAAATTATACTGGGTTCGCAGAGTTTGCCGCGCGCGTTTGAGAAAAGCTATGGGATTAGCGCTGGCTTCTTTAATTTTGGTAATACGAATAGCGTCGATCGGAATAGCCCTCGAAGCGGCGCATAAAAGCTTCGTCCGTCTTATTGAGGACGGCACCCAGCAATCGCTCCGAAACAAGCGGCGATGATCGAATGGCCTTGAGGACCTCGTCGGTGGACGTGCCCCATTCAACCACCATCAGAAAAGCGTCGAAGAGGCTTGCTATCGCCTTGACGTCGACGATCGGCAAGATCGGCGGCAAATCGCAAATAATATAGTCGTACTCCTCCCGAGCGCTCTCCAATTCGATCCTGATCGATGGTGCACGAAGGACATCGGAGCTGTTCGAAGGCGTTGGAGTCGCGGGAGAGGGCACGACATCGAAGTTGAACATGGTGTCGCTGATGATCACGTCTTTGAGCTTCGACCGATCGGCGACCATGTTTTGCAGCCCGGGCCGACGATCATAGCCAAGCATTTGGGACAAAGCGGGTTTACGCAGATCCGAATCTATCAGAAGGGTACGGGCTCCGGATTTGGCAAGAAATGCTGCAAGAGCCGCGGTCACGGTTGTTTTGCCTTCGCCGGGGAGGGCCGACGTAACGCCGATAACTTTCGCCCTCGCCGGGTGAAGATCGATTGCGACTTTGATGTAGCGCAAAGCCTCGCCCGTAGCCGAAAAAGGCGCGGCTCGGTTGATCTGATGGAAGGCGCTCAGTCGACCGCCGCGCAGTCGAGCCGTCAATCCTGAAACCGCTGGGAACGCAGCTAGGCAGGTCGTGCCCAAGAGCTTCTCGAGCTGATCGCGTGTGTGGACCCTCCGGTACATGAATTGCTCCCGGGCGATCGCAGCAAGCATGCCCAAGCCCAACCCACACATGGCTGCAAAGGCCAATGTGATTGCGAGCTTGGGCGAGCTCGGCTTGGCCGGAGCAGACGCTTCCGTCACCACGCGGGCCTCCGTCGACGGAAACGACTGCTGCTGCACCGATTGAGTGAATCGAGACAAGAAGGCCTCGTAGATGCCGCGGTAGGTGTTAGCGCCCGTTTCCAACTCACGCAGGTGAACCTGAGCTTGCCGCGTCGCGCCGGACTGCTGGAAGATCTCGATCATTCGCCGATCGATCGCCTCTTCCTGCGACTTCGCGATCTGGAGCTCACTCTTATAACTCTCCGCGATCCGGGAGATTTCATCCCACATCGAACGTTGCAGTGCGGCCATTTCCGAGCGCAGATTCCTGGCGGCTTCATGCTCGGCGCCGTAGCGGGTGCTCCATTCGGCTTGCTTGTTTTGATTTTCAAGGAATTTCTGCCGGAGCTTGGTGATGACCTGGCTGTTAAGCGCATCGGTGACAACCGGATCAGGGATGTTGAAGTTTTCCTTCTCCGGCCGTTGTTCGATGATGCGTTGTATGCGCTCGAGCTTGGCTCGAGCTTGGCTGGTGTCGGCACGAGCTTTGGCCAGCGCCACGCCGAGCTGATCGAGCTCAACCTCGCTCGCCAGTTTGCCTTCGACACCAATAATGATGCCGTTTTCGGCTTTGAAGTCCTGAACGGCCTTGTAGGCGGTGCTAGCCTGCTGACGGAGCTCGCTAATCCGCTGCTCCAGCCAAATGCTCGCGCGTCGGGTGGCCTCGTACTTTGCCTGCAGCCGGTACTCGATGTAGGCCTCTGCGACCCCATTGGCGATCCGTGCAGCCTTATCTGGATCTAGCGAGGTATAGGCGATCTGCTCGACATAGCTGCGACCCAAACGCGTTACGCGCAAATTGTCTTTCAGGACACCAAGCGCCCGTCGCTCCAGTTCAGCAGGCGAAGGCTTCTCCTCGGACGCTTTCGCGACCCGCAACAGTCGGGCCAAGCTTGCGGTGCTCGAGGAGGCGAACTCCGGATCGTCGGTGAGGTGCAACTGGGCTATGACCGCCTTTCCCACTTTTTCCGACCGGGTGGTCTCGATCTCGCTCTCCACAACGGAGTCGTCTGCGCTGTGATGTTCCTGGGAGTTCTCGCTTTGAGGAGAAGTAATCCCCTTGGTATCAATGAACATGTCGGCCTGCGCAGTGAATTTGCGCGGTGCGATCCCGACGTAAAAAGCGCCAAGCGCTAACGAGGCAACCGTCACGAAGGTGATGAGCCGCCATTCGCGACGTAGGAAGTCGCGTAACAGAAGCAGAGATCGGGCCTGATCAGGACCGGCTTCCGTCGCCGTTGCTTGAGGCCGAAATTCGCCGGCGATGTTCATTCCACGCCCTCAACTCAACTCGTGTTAAAAACGCATACATTCCAAAAGAAGGGCCCGCATCAGTTCGTGCAAAACAAGGACGGACATTCGAAAACAAGAGCCAGTATCGCCGATTAAACCGCCGTTTCAGAGCACAAATCCGTTGCAGCCTGTGCTCAAGAAGCGATCAACTGGTGGCTGCGGCCCTCTGTGAAGCCGGCTGCTGCGGGTGGTAAGCACGCCGATGCCGTAAGATGCACCTTAGCCGCGTGCGCAATCAACGGTTGCGGTAGGTGTTTAGCTGAGCGCTGCTTGGCCCCGGACTGTCGATCGGGCGCGTTGGGCCAAAAGTAACTCGATATGGGAATGCATTTTGCGGATGAATGGCTCGCGGCCAAACTGCTGGGCATAAGCAATGATGGCTTCAGGCTCAAAGGTCATCTTTGAGAATCTGGCGATGCTCTCGGCGATGGCACCGACAGTCTGCTCGTCGAAGAACAGTCCGGTCACGTTGTTCGCGACCGTCTCGGTGGCGCCGCCGCGCCCAAAGGCCAGCACCGGACGTCCGCTCGCCATAGCTTCAACCGGGACCATGCCGAAGTCTTCTTCTCCAGGGAAGATGAGCGCGCGACAGCGCGCGTAGTGGTGCTTGAGTGACTCGAACGGCTGCGGCCCCAGCACTGAGACGGTCGGGCCCGCAATGCGGCGGATCTCGGAAAGCATGTCTCCGCCGCCGATAACCACTAGTTTCAATTTCAAGTCATTGAAGGCGCGTACCGCAAGATCAGGTCGCTTGTAGGACACGAGTTCGCCCGCCATCAGATAGTAGTCGCCGAGTTCGGAGGAGGGACACGGGGAGAATGCCGCCGTATCCACCGGAGGGTGAATCACGGTCGCATCGAGACCGTAGTAGCGGCGGATACGTCCAGCGACCGTTGCAGAATTGGCGACGAAGCTGTCGACCCGCGCGGCCGAAGCGGCGTCCCAAAGCCTCAAATAGTGTGCAAACGGGGGCATTGCCAGACGCGCCAGGACGCCTGCGCCTGCTCGATAATCGTGGAACATATTCCAAATGTAGCGCATGGGCGTGTGGCAATAGCAGACATGCAGGGCGTGCGGAGGGGCAACGATGCCTTTTGCCGGCCCCGCTTCGCTGCTGAGGATGAGGTCATAGTTCCGCAAATCGAGCTGCTCCAGAGCGATAGGCATGAGCGGAAGGTAGGTCTTGTACATGCGTCGAGCGCGCGGGAGCCGATTGATAAAGGTCGAAATAACGCGGTGCTTTCGAATGGTCTCGGAGACCATCTCCGGGACATAGACGTGCGTATAGATGTCCGCCTCGGGATACATCTCGCAGAGCGCCTCGAGGACTTTCTCGCCCCCCCGCATCCCCACGAGCCAATAGTGAATAATCGCGACTTTCATGCAATCAATCTCCCGCGAACGAGTCAAAAACCATACGCTGTGAATTCGTCAGCGGCTTCGAGCGGACACTCAAGCTTCAACGTGGCAGGATTTCAGGGGCTGGCGGACAACCCTCGGCCGGACCAGCCCCGCGCCCGTACACGTGGACATAGTCGATCAACAGCGTAGAAGGACCGGGTGTCTGATCGATAGGCCAGCCGCCACCGAGGGCAAGGTTCACGAGAGGATAGAGCGGACCGTCGAGTTCAGGTGGAGTTGGTTGGCTCCAGACCAGCTTTCGGTCAAAGAAGAACACAAGCTTTTGTGGCGAGATATCGACGCCAAAAGTATGGAAGTCTTGGACAAGGGCATCGTTGGGTACGCTGACCTTTTGCGCCTCGCCCCAGGTGCTAGGCGGCTGCTTGTACCAGATGTGCGTGGCCGCCTGATAAGCGGATGTGAACTGCCCGTAATACTCGATGATATCGATTTCGACATTTCCTTCAGTCACCGTGGCGGGCTTCAGGGCAGCAAGCCAGAACGCCGGCCACGTTCCCGGGCCGGGTGGCATCTTCATGCGGGCTTCGAAATAGCCGTAACGGGTCCCGGTCCCGGCGCCGGAAGCATCGGCTGCCGCGAGCAGACCGGACGTCCACCTGCCGTTGCGATCTTTTGAAGCGGTGATGGCCAGAATTCCGTCTTCGACCTTAAATGGTCCCCTTGGCCCCGGATTTGCGAATGCCGCGTCGCCGAAATCGCCCGACCAGGGCGTGTGGGCGGTCCAGCGTGCGGGACCGACGCGATTAGCTGAGACACTGAGCTCGTCGAATTCTTCAAGCAAGACGGGATGGAGTTCACAGGATTGGGGCTGCTCGGCTGCGATTGCAGAGCCAAGTGAAGCTCCAAGGGCGAGCACGACTGGTGTTCCTGCCCAGGTCGATCGCTTCACGTTGCATGCTCCTTCTCGCGCATCTCGTTCTCCTTTAGCATCGAGTATCACACGGCCTCTGCCCGGCTGTTTATCCGGACACCAAAGCCATAGAGCGCGGCGACGTAGACGATTGCGCCGAACAATGAGGTCACACCCAATTCAACAAAAGCCACCATATGGATCTCAGGCAGTTTGTATCGTAGCCCGATCACGAGAAGGGTCATCACCGCGCAGGCAGCGGCGATTTGCCAGAGATTGGCGGCTTCGGAAGCTACGCTTGTTCCGACAAGCTGCCTCGCTCCGATCAAGGAGAGGACGAACATGATGAACGAAACAGCGCCTCGTGCCGCGACCACCCCGGCAAGAGAATAAAAATAGAAACCCAAGAACATAAGAACGAGCTTGGCGCACAGCTCGACCAGAGTTAGGCGAAACACCAACTGCGTTCGATTAGTGGCAAGCGCCAACGAATGCAGTGGCTGATAGAAGGCGCTAAGGACGGTCGACAGGGCGAGCCATCGCAAATAAACGCCGGCGTCATTCCATTGCGGGCCCAGCAGTACCTCGGCGATCAGGTCCGAGGTCAACGACATGCCGATGCAGGCCGGCGCCGCGAGCAGCATCGTGAACCGGGAGGCTTTCGAATACGCGTGACGGAGCCGGTCCTGGTTCTGGTTGATCTGCGAGAATGCCGCCATGAGAGGCTGCATCGCCGGACCTATCAGGCTCTGTGTCGGCATCACCGAGAGGTCGCTGGCAATGGTGTATTGGCCCAGCGCGGCTTTGCTCGATGAATAGCCGAGTAGGATCCGGTCACACTGCCAGCTCAGGGCGATAACAATTTGCGCGCCGCTAAGCCAGCCGAGAAAGGCCGAGAACTCCCGAAATTGGGATAACGAGAAGCCCGGTTTATAAGGTGCCAATACATAAGATATCGATGTGGCGCCCACGGACGCCGCTACGCCGCCGGCGACAATGGCCCAGTACCCAGCTCCAAGACCGAGCGCGGTCGTCGCAACAATGGCTGCAGCGAGTTTGCCGAAGATCTCGGCCAGAAAAACTTGCCTGAAGGTCATGCTGCGGATGTATTCGACCATTCCGGGACTATACAGGCTGCGGGCCAATGGTCCGATTGCGCTGACGAGGATCAAGCTGAGGAGGCGGGGATCGTTGTAGATCTGTGCAAATGGCCACGCCACTAACAAAAGCACAGATGCCAAAGCGACCCCCCTAAGGGCGCTCAAGGTAAAGGCAGTATCCAAGTGCGACTTCGTTACATGTGGCAGGCGCGTCAGGGCCTGGAGGGTTGGCACCTCAAGCACCATGTCCGCGATGACCGTTACTGTCGCTGCGAGGGCAGTCAGGCCGAAGTCGGCGGGTGTCAGGATGCGTGCGAGGACAAGAAGCGTGA
The DNA here is from genome assembly GCF_055811695.1 of Bradyrhizobium sp. MI1.3. Classification (NCBI taxonomy): domain Bacteria; kingdom Pseudomonadati; phylum Pseudomonadota; class Alphaproteobacteria; order Hyphomicrobiales; family Nitrobacteraceae; genus Bradyrhizobium; species Bradyrhizobium sp. MI1.3. Next base: position 11,362 of record NZ_JBVVPQ010000053.1, read on the forward strand.
CGAAATCGATAGTCCGGGCTGTAAGCCTGGACGACACAGTCCAGGCGGCTCCCAAGATCGTTTTGCGGGCAAGCACGACTTACTGCCTGCACGTCGCGACGGGGCTATGCCACGTCTTTGATCCGAGTCCGGTTTTCGGTCGCGCGGCCTCACAAGACTGCGGCGTCATCGCGATTGCCTTTCGTTGGAACTCCCAGCTGTGGACCCGAGCTCTTCTTTCCGCCTGGCACAATTGCCGCTGCACGCTCGGGTTCGATACGGCCTGTCAGCACGTCGGCGAAACCGAGCATGTTTCCTCGAAGCCGCCCCCGCCGATCGATGAAAGGTTCGGGTCTGGCGCAGCGCGCCAAGTTGTTGGCCACGTTTCGAAAGATTTGGCCTATTGCCTGTCGAGGCGTCGTCGTACCTTTGCGCAGCAAATAAATTGGATTGACGACTTGCGAATAACCCAGCCGATCTCCGGCAACACGACCGGACTTGACCCCCATATGAACTCCGCGGGCCCGCGGGGACTTGATTAGGCGGCCGCCTCGCTTTGCCACCGCCGCGCCAAAATCCCGGTCTTCCTGCCAGCCGTAGAGGACGAGGCGCTCATCAAATGTTGTGCTGCCGATCGCGGACATGCGGAAAGCCATGTTGCAGCCGTACGGGCTGAATGGTTCGATGCGCGGTGGCTCGTGTGGCAGCGTTCTTTCCGTCAAGATGCGCAGTGCTTGGTCAAAGCTCAGTCCTGGTCCAAGAATGCCATCGGCATAAAGATACCCGGTGAAACCCACGACCTCCGGCTCGTCTCGAAAGGTCTGCGCGGCCGCAGCCAACCAATCGGGATCCGCCAAGAAATCATCGTCGAAGAACGCGATGACGTCGATCTCATCGCTGAGCGTGGCCAACGCGGTATTGCGTTGAGCCGGCAAGCCGCCCGGACCGGTGACAACTCGAACGCCAGGCAGCTTGGCGGCATCGCCCGCATCCTCCGTGGTGACGCAAGAAACGATCACCGCGTTCGGCTCGAGAGTCTGGGTCTGCAGCAGGTGAGTCAGGGTCGCGGTCACCATTTCAGGCCGTCCTCGCGTTGCGATCGCCACCGCCACCTTGGGTAACGGCCCAGTAACGCTGGTCTGCTGCCCTCTCACAGCAGCGGTAGGCTCTCGCATCAGTTCGAGATATCCAGCCGCCGTACGCTCCCAAGAGAACATTTTGATTCGCTCGCGGCCGCGGCCGATGAGTTCATCCCGCTGATTGCTCGAGATCGAGAGTTGTTGAATGCATTGGACCCATCGCAGCGGATTGTCAGGAGCTGTGAGCAAGGCGGCATCGCCGCATACCTCGGTCATGCTGGCCCGATCCGAGGCCACTACAGGACATCCGCGTGCCATGGCTTCGATGATCGGAAGCCCAAAACCCTCTGTCCACGATGGAAAGATCAAGCACAAGGCGCGATCCATGAGATAGGCGAGATCGTCATCTGTGATGTGGCCGAGCAGGGTTAGTCCGTGAGCGTTCGCTAGACTCTCCGGAGCGAAAATGCCCGCGCCTCCTCCCGCAACGATGACGCCAATGTTCATTGCGGCAAGCTCAGGCGCGATCTTGGCAACCAGCTGCAGGTTCTTGTGCGGAGCGCGGGATCCGAGCGCCAGCACAAAGCGGTTCTCCGCTGCAACCTCCGGAGCTATGCGCGCGAGCCTTGGATCCCAAGCCAAGGCGTGCTCGTGTCCATTTGGAAGTACCACGATATCTGCGGCTCGCACCGGAAGGTGCCTGGCAAGCTGCCGGGCGGAATAGGTCGACACGGTTGTGATTCTTGCAGCTCGCCTGGCCAACAGCGGTTGCAGGGCGCGGTAGCTGGCGCGGAATGCCGCTCGATAGCTCTCCGGCGCATCGAACACGTTTGCGTCGTGAATACACACGACCTGATCCGATTTGGTGGCCGGGGCGGTGTTGCCGAGATTGAGCAAACGCCCGGGCCACCGCGCTGGAAGAACCGCTTGCTCCCAAAGGTGTCCGCCCACGGGCCCCGCTGTGATGAGCGGCATGGCCTGAAGTCCGGGATCGGCTGCGGCCCTGGGGGCGATGATCGGAACCTCCGCGCCCGACGCGACGAGTGCTTGATTCATCGCCGCCGCGACGTTGTGGGCATAGCGCTGCACGCCAGTTCTGGGCTGAGTTAAATAGCGGCCATTCACGCCAAAAAGGCTGCTGGATGAGTTCATGCCTTGGCTCCCGATAGCTCGGATGGGGTGAGCAGTACTCGTTCGAGGTGGTCCTGAGGTGAGGCGCAAGCCAGCGCGGCGAGGGCGTAAAACAGCAGACCTTGCTCCACGGTCGGGGCTGCCAACGTGTCGCCGATGATGAGCGCAAAACATGCATTCCGGGCGGCGAGGCCGGCGTCCGCCTCATAGGTGCGCCGGCCTTTCGATGGCCGGAACAGGGCCGTTGCGGCGAACAGGGCGTAGAAGGCGGTACCGGGAATACCGATGTTTGCAAGAAGTGCGATCGGAAAGCTCGAGGTGCGAATGGTTCCGAGTCCAACGCCAAAACCAAAAGAGTCAAAGAAGTTCTGTAGCGCAGCGGCATTCCACGAGCTGCGCTCGACCGCAGAGGTCGAAGAGGATTTGTTAAGGATCAGCGTGTCGATGTAGCCGCGAACCGTTTCGCTGGCGCGCTCGTCGAGAAGCACCCCCAAGATCACGACGATCAAAATGATAGGCGTGCAGAGCACAGCCGCGGAACTGAACGGACGGTTCGGTTGAAAGCCGCTCCGCTGCACCAGTCCGGCGTAAAGGATTGAGGCGACCAGCGGAGCCCCCGCGAATCCTGTCGAGGAGGTGGACAGGATAACCAGCGCGAGGGATGCCAGCGCCATAGGACCGGTCACCATCGGGCTCCTGCCGCTCAGCCAAAGTGTACCGGTGAACGCGAAGGCGCCGAGCGTGGCGCGCGCGAATGCGGAGGCCTCGGGAAACGAACCGACGATGCGCTTTACACCATTGACCTGGTCATCGGAGTGCATTGTGTATTGGGCGTTGCGCATGAAATCGAGAATACCTTGCGTGCCCGTCGCATAGGTCCCAATGTCCAGCATGGCGAGGAGAATATTGCCGGCGCAGTAGCCCAGTACTGCGGCCACGACAGCCCGAAACCCCCTCTGGGTGGTTCCGATTGCCGCCGTGATCACGAAGCAGGCGAGATCGGCCGCCATGTAGACGGACTGATTAAAATTGCTGGACACCGGTCCAAGCGGCACAGTCGAGCCGGTGTTGGCGTATTCCGACGCTCCAAGGGGCACAATCTGCGTTGCGCCAGCCAGTAGACGTGGCATCAAGAGCGCAGAGCCGACTGCAAAGATGACCAAACATAACAGCCAAAATCCGGGCTGGCCGAAGGTCATGGCCCGCATCGCAGCAGCAGCCTCGTGCCGCCGGGTCAGCACCGCCGCCAACGCAAAGCCCAAGAAGAGGTGGGCCGGTTGGATGTTGGCGCCGCCGACAAGGATGGCGGCGGCGGCGCCGAACAGAGCTGTGCATAGCAGGGCGCCGAACGTGGCTCGGTATCCCAGAGGCAGGCAAAGCAAGCCGAGTAGGATAGTCAAAACGCCGATCGGTTCTACGGACATGACGCACCGGGGTCGTTTATACCGAGCTCCCGCGACACGCCGTCGCGCGCTTCAGCCGAAAATCCTGATCCCGCTGAGCTGACCGGGCGCGTTGCGCGAACTGCTGTTGGATTCCACATAAGCGTTTTCAATGCTGGCGAGCCACGATGCCCCTGAGAGAATGCACGGAATCAAGCATTGGCAGGAGAGCGTGCTTTAGAACGGGAAATTGCCGTGCTATCGCGCCCTCACGCCAGAGTTCAAATCGTAGCGATGCCAACTTGCGCAACACCGGACGAGGTTGCTCGGCCGGCAATGCTTGCAGGACCTCGGGTCTACCGAAGTCGACGGATCGCCCGGGGACTTCGAGGCATCGCAATTCGCCCGGGGTGGGCCGCGTAATCGCTCGCTTGAGGCGAATCCACGCGATCTCGACATCCCGCAATGCTGTTGCCCCGCCATCGGCCGGAAGGCTATCCACGTAGCTGAGGGCTCCGGATAGCAGCTCGTTTCCAAGGCTTGGATCGACGAACCCGAACCGGACGTCCCCGCAGTTGGCGACCACCTCCTCACCCTCGTCGACAAATGAAGTAACAGAGGGGACCGCGGGCTCGAACAAGCTCTCGATGAGATGCCAGTACCGCAGGACAGAGGAACGGACGTCGAGCGGGCTGTAACCATTGCGCTCAACCAGCAGGCCGGTTACTTGCTTGAAATGCTCCTCGCTATGTCCCTTGTAGTTTGATCGGGCAAATTGAATTGATTCAATTCGCTGGGTAGGAAAGGCGCTGACCAATAGCCGCTGCGTGCTTCCATAGAGGCCTGTATCGCACAACAAAATTCGGCAAGCATCGCCCCGGAGCTCGGCAAAGTGCCGCTCGAACAGCGCGTTCTGCATGCGGATGTCGGACAACACGGATTTGGCACCATCATCAAACAGCATTGCGAAAAAAGCGTCCGCACGAAAAGGCTGCTTCCACTGGTCTGGAAGCTCGTAGTGTCCTCCACCAAGGGCGCTAGCTACATCAAAAAACGAGCGGCTTCGAAACTCACGCGCAACCTCTTCAAGCGCTGAAGCGCTTCGGACCAGGACCGCGGCGCGCGCCGCAACCAGGCGCGAGACCATGATGTTTTCCCGCCGCATGCCGAGCGGCAGCGAGAGCTTCGCGACTACGCGTTCGAAGACCTCTCGTATTCCAACGCCTCCCCTGGCGCAAAACAGCAAGGTCGCTTTGTCGTGTGCCTCCGCTTCGGCGGCATATAGCCAAATCAGCAAACAAAAATGAGTGACGATCGGCCCAAGGACAAAACGCCCGAACGTGTAGGCATTTTCAGGTGCCGCCGCTGCCGAGCTGATGCTGCGCTTCGGTCGTGACAACGCAGCCTGAGCGGCGACCAAACCACCATTGGCCTTACGTAAGTAGCCCAGCCAGATCGGCCGAGGCGTATGAACGACAGTGAGTCCATGCGCCGACGGGCGACGAACGTCGGCGTGCGGATCATCGCCGATATGCAGGATCCTGCCTAAGGACACGCCTTCAACTTCGGCGACGCGAGGAAACAGGTCACCGTCACGCTTGGTTCGTCCTTGATCGGCGCTGCTGTAGACCTGATCAATAACATCGTGCCCATGAAAATGCCGGATCAGCTCACACAGATCCGCAGACGACAGCGTGGTGTCGCTGACGGCGACAATGCGGCTGCCCCTCTCCCGGCGGGCGCGCAGAGCACGGGCCAAGGCCCGGTTTGCGACGAGCGAGGTCTTCTCGACCTCGAGTTCAATCGCCACCCGCGCCGCGCTGACGGAAAGCGGTAGACCTAGCAAGCTGAGCTGCCGATCGATGACGTCGAGCAATCGGGCCTCACCTGATCCGCGTACGGCCAGGGCCCGGAAGGCGAGTCGCTCGGCGTCCTGTCTAGCTTTTGACAACAGGGCAGGTTCGATTTGGCAGCCACGCGCCCGAAGAAAACTGCTGAATAAATACTCACCTTGCATAATGCGTGAGCGGGCGGAGCGCACGGTTCGTAGCAGAAGCGTGTCAAAGACGTCGACGGATATTATATCGACGCCATCGGCGGAGCTGATCAGCTCGGCTAGCCTATGTGATTTCATAATATACAAAAACTCCAAACGCCACTAACCGCCATGCCTTTGAAACGCGCTTAACGGTTGCAGACTAATTTATGCTATCGCTTGCTCCGCAATTAGATGTTGCTCAGATGATCGGATTACTTGTAGCATTTTGCGTGCCAACTCGAAGAGACGTCTGGATTTTGGATTCAAGAGTTATCTGGATTGACCATCATCGGCCGAATTCCCCGCAGTCTCGGCTGGCCAGTTCTAGCGAGATTATTTAGAGCCATAACAATGCGATCGATTGCTAAGCTTGGCGTTTCCGCGCTTGCTTATGTTGCCTTCAGGGCTGCACAAAGCGCCTCGCTCCGCCGGATGACCTTCAATGCCATCCGGTTGCGGCGCCCCGAAGTAGAACGCTTTGGTCGGATGGACGAGATCCGGTTCTTGGCCTACTGCTTTGTGAACCGTGATCGATCACGATCGCAAATATTTCAGGACTTGTGGATTAGCTACGAACTCGGAGAAAAACGAGGCGGATTCTTTGTTGAGTTCGGGGCAACCAACGGAGTGACTAACAGCAACACCTGGCTGTTGGAAAAAGAATACGGGTGGCAAGGAATTTTAGCTGAGCCCAATCCATTCTGGCACGACGCGCTCGCCCAGAACCGCAACTCTCGTAAGGATCGTCGGTGCGTCAGCTCAAGCTCCGGCAAGAAGGTACGCTTTTTGGTCACGAATGCAGTTGATCCGGAGCTCAGTGGGGTGGCCGAATTCGCTTCGGGAGATCACTTTGCAGCCGTTCGCTCCGAAGGAGAAGAGATCGAAGTCGAGACAGTCTCACTTAACCAGCTGCTGGCGGACTGCAATGCTCCTCGTAGGATCGACTACATGTCGATCGACACCGAGGGTAGCGAGTATGACATCCTCAGGAGCTTTGATTTTTCTCAGTACACCATCGATTTGCTCACCGTGGAGCAAAACCGGCAAACCGAAGCGGCGATCGAGGGGCTTCTCACCAAGCACGGATACAAGCGGGTTTTCGCGGAGTTCTCGCAGTGGGACGGCTGGTATGTGCATTCGCAGCATATGGTATCCCGCCATGGCACGAATCTTGAGAGGCGCTTGGACGCAAGTACAGTTCAGAAGGCTGGCGCGGTGGGGAAAGCGAAAAGCGGACCAGCCGTGGACTGATGATTGCATGAAGATATTGCAGCACGAGTAAGAAAGCCGCGAAGATGTCATTGTTGGAGCCCGCGGCCGAAGCTAAGCGCATCAAGGTCGCGATGCTGCTCAGTTGCAGTTCCTTCGAAGGGTTTTTCGGTTGGGTACAGGGGCAGACGCGCGCGAGTTATCTCGACCGCTATCGAAACGACTGGGCCTGGTATTATGCTCGCGGTCTAAGCCGAAACGGGATTAGGCCATTGCTCTACATCCCGTCACTGCGCGAAGCAGGCAAATACGACACAGATGTGGGGGTGGTCGTTCGATTTCTACCGCTTGAGCATTGGTACAGACTGATTGAACGTGTGTGGGTCAAGCGCCTGTCGCGCCGTTGGCGCTGGTCTCTCTATGCGGAGGAGCGGCTGAACACGATTGCCTTTATGCAGCCGCTTCGGAGCGCGCTGATGGCAGATGAAATTGATCTGCTGTACGTGCAGGAATATTGGAGTGGCAGATTTGACCATCTGGTAGGCCGACTTGATTTGCCGGTCGTCGGTGCAGATCATGGTGGCCTATCGGACCGCGTCGTGACGCTGTTCAAACGCAGCAGTTTCCGCAAGACGGCGTTGCTCTATGGTCAAACCGAGCAGGAGTGTCGCATCATCAGCCAATACGGCGGTCGATCCCGCCTTCAGCCGAACGGCTGCGACCTATCCGAGTTCTTTCCTGATGCCACCGCAAGCCGCTCCAAGACGATTCTGACGATCACGCGCTTGACCAACAGGCAGAAACGCACAACCGACCTTATTCGGTCCCTCGTCGGCCTACCGGAGGAGTGGACGTTGGATATCGTCGGCACTGGACCGGACAAGGACCTGTTGCAGCGGCTGGCCGCCAAGCTCGGCTTATCGCACCGGGTGAAATTTCACGGGTTTGTCGATCGCTCCGCCGTGCGCGCGCTGCTTTGCCGGTGCGGCGTATATGCGATGCCATCGGCGAATGAGGCGGTGGCTCTTGCCGTGCTGGAAGCAATGGCTTGCGGTGCGGCGGTGGTGCTCAGCCGAATACGGGCATTTGAGCAATTGGTCACGCACGGAGTTAATGGATTACTTTTTCCGGTCGGTGACGTGAGGGGTCTAACCGCTGCAATCCTTGAGGCCTGGCGCGATCGCCAGTCACTTGGGCGAGCAGCGAGTGAAACCGTCCAAACGAGCTATAATGCGGAAAAATTATACGCGGAGCTTGCGGATAGCTTGCGAAGGTCCAGCCATCCGTAGTCACCGCAGCTGAGCGAGCTTCAACTTAGATGTTTCCGGATGACATCAGGCGGTAAACCGAAAAGCAATCCACGACTTCGTTCAAAGAAGGATTCGCAATGAAGGAATTATACGAGAGCGATGCTTACGGGAAGAACAATCCGACATGGCACGAGGAGGACGCGCCGTGGAAGGCCGGTCACGTCGCGCAGATGATCCGGCGAAACAACCTCCCAACCGAACGGATATGCGAGATCGGCTGCGGGACAGGCGAGATCTTGTTAAATCTGGAAAGGGCGTTTCCGGGGGCGCGCTTATCGGGATACGAAATCTCGCCCGATGCGTTCAGGCGGGCAGCGGCCAAAAATACACAACGCACTAAGTTTCACTTAAGCGACCTGCTGGGAGAACAGGATTTGGAGTTCGACGTTATCCTTGCAATAGATGTGATTGAGCATGTTGAGGATTATATTTCGTTCATAAAGCAGTTGCGGCGGTTTGGAACATTCAAGATCTTTCACATTCCACTAGATCTCTCCGCGCAATCCATTTTGCGGGCATGGCCGATTACAGAACTCAGACGCAATGTCGGACACATCCATTATTTCTTCAAACAGTCAGCGTTGGCGACGCTCGAAGATTGCGGCTACACGATTGTCGATCATTGTTATACCGCGAGCCGGTTGGAATTGCCCAATCAGGCCTTCACGAGTCGTCTCATGCGACTGCCCCGCCGCCTGATGTTTGCATTCGATGCTGATCTTGCAGTGCGCTTACTGGGCGGCTACTCGCTGCTGGTCGTCGCTAAGTGAGGATAGATAGCTTAGAAAGCTTGATTGCGCTCAGAGGCTGACGCGCCTCGCGGTCGAACTCAGTTGGAGGCGATCGACTCCGAATTGGACCGACTCTTGTCCGTTGCAGCCAGCTCATCGGTCGCAATCAGCTTGCGCTGGAAGACGCGAAACAGCGCGCGGGTAGCCAGCCCGATAAAGTAACTGCCTTGTAGGATGGCTTGGGAGATGAGGACGATGAGCAGGGTCTGAAGCGCACCAAGCTGGCGATTGAATGCCAGAAACAGCGCGACAAGCAGCACGAGCAAGACAAAGGGGAGTAACACCCTAAATCGGAAGCGCAGCCCCAACAGCGCCCCAAAAACTGCCAGTCCGATTGCCGCGTGTTCCATTCCAATGCCCTTCGATGCGCGAAGTCTGTTGGGAAGAGCTGAGCTGAACGAACGTCCTTGAGCATCGGCGTCGTGGCCCCTAGGCCCCCAAGCCCGAGTTCGACGCGTTGCCCCGCTGCCCAAGTCAAATGATCCGTCAAACGACGAGATCACTCCTTCCGGGCCGATGTCTAAACGCGCACTATGGCAAGATCTTGTGGAGGTGCAGCTCTCACGGGGAGCCAAGCCGGCTTTGCTCCACTCAATTCAGTTACTTAGGCCCGTTTTTTGGGCAGGCAGTCCCGCTGTCGAAGCCAGCGATGAAAGCAGAATAGCAGGTGGGGGAGCCAGATCAAGCTAACCCTTTTCCGATTAACCCTTTTTTTAGCCAGGACCGAGTTTCTACGGATTTTGCGTTGGCAGGGAATTTGCACGTTAACAGTGTTGCTTTCGCTCAGCTCGAGGTCGATCAGCCTACGGAGTGCGCTGAGCACCCGGCCTGGGGGTATTTTTCATCGTCCATCGCTATTTGCCGCAGGTATCCATGCGCATTCTACAATTGCTCAACCATACGCGACGCCTGAATGGCCATGTGCATGCCGCAGTGGACCTCGCCTGTGCGCAAGTGAAACTCGGTCATCAAGTCGCAATGGTGAGCGGCGGCGGCGATTTTGATCTCCTGCTCGCGGCCAACAATGTCGAAACCATGCGCGTCAATCTGGAGCGCCGACCCAAGCAACTTCTACACGCCACGCTGTCTCTCTACCGGCTCGTGCGCGATTGGCGAGCAGAGGTCGTTCATGCCCATATGATGACGAGTGCCGTTCTTGCATGGCCAATTTGCAAGTTGCTCGGCATCCCGCTCGTCACCACTGTTCACAACGAGTTTGAGAGAAGCGCCGTTCTGATGGGCTTGGGAGCGAGAGTGATCGCGGTTAGTGCAGCCGTTGGTAAGTCAATGCGAAAACGAGGCATCCCGCAGTCGAGGATTCGAGTGGTTCTGAATGGAACAATTGGTGCAGCTCGGCTCGACCAGAAAGATCGCGCGCCAGCTTCCCTTCAATCTCCAGCGATCATATTCGTTGGCGGACTACATCCGCGGAAGGGGCTTTCAGACCTCTTTTCGGCATTCGATATGGTCTACGGTGTGCTCGGAACGGGGCACTTGTATATTGTGGGTGACGGACCTCACCGCGAGCAATATGCCGCGCAAGTCAGCTCCATGGGGTGTGCGTCGGCAGTGACATTCATGGGCGCTCAGGATAACCCTTTCCCATTCTTATCAGGCGCCGACGTGTTCGTATTGCCCTCGCATGCTGATCCCGCTCCGCTGGTGCTGTCGGAAGCGCGGGAAGCTGGCTGCGCCATTGTCGCGACCGATGTGGACGGAATTCCTGAACTGCTTGAACACGGCCACGCCGGCGTTCTCGTTCCCGCGCGCAACCCGCAAAGACTTGCCGAAGTATTGCGCTCTTTACTCCAGGACCGAGAAGCCGTGCTGGAGTGGAAGAAGAAAAGTCAGTTCAATCTCGAGTTCCTTACGATCGACCGGGTCGCTCGTCAGACCCTCGCGATTTACCAGGAGGCGTCTTGACACACTCATGCTCACGCCTGAGCCAAACGAAGCAAGTGATCCAACGACAGCAATGACGTGCTCTAGAATAGGGCCAAGGGATGCTCCTAAGCTGGCCGTTATCATTGCCTGTTTCAACTACGAGGCCTATGTCGAGCGAGCGGTCAAGAGCGTCTTGGACCAAAAGTGTGATGCCTGCGAACTCCTGGTCGTAGACGATGGCTCAACTGACGGCTCGTGGGAGGCGATAACTCGTTGCGCCGTTAGTGCATTCAAGATTGAAAATCGAGGGCAATTAGGCGCCTGCCTGTTTGGTCTGGACAAGACACAAGCGCCATTCGTCTTGTTCCTCGACGCCGATGACGAGTTGAAGCCCGGTTCACTAGCCAGACTCGTCGCTGAATTGGACGAGCGCGTCGCAAAACTCCAATTCGGCCTGACGCTCGTAGATGCCGAAAGCAACCGTATCGGATCGCTGTCGTCGCTCAAATCGTTCCGAGAGCGCGACAGATTGGTCAATGAGGTGCTTAGACGCGCCGTCTACAAGACGCCACCGACCTCGGGAAATGTGTTTCGTCGGGACGTCTGCGAGCTGTTGCGAGAAGTGGACTACGATAGGGCCGTTGATGGCGTCGTCCTGTTTGTTGCTCCGTTCTTTGGGGACATAGTGAGCCTCTCCGAAGAGCTGGGAAACTACCGCGTGCACGGCCTGAACGACTCGCAGCTCGGTCAGCTTCCAACCGCTTCCGTGCTGGACCGCGACATCAAGAGGTTCGTGGCGCGTACGGAGCACTTGCGCTGCATTCTCGCTCGCGTCGCTCCGGGCCGAACGTTGATCGAGCCGCAACGGGCCTATTACTATCGCGAGCGCAACTTCTGCCTTCAGATTGTATCGGGGCGCAGCTCGCCAGCTTCGATGCTGCCGAAGCTGCTTGCGAGTCTTGGATCTGAACCTTTTTCAATCGTTCATAAACTCGCGCTAGCTGCTTTCTTTGTGCTCGGGGCCGTGCTGCCTCGCGAACCAGCCAAGGCATTGATGGCCTGCAGGTCTCGAAACTGGAGCCAATCGATGGCGGGCCTTCGCCGCTTCGTTTTGCAGCGCTAGTCGCGGCCCCGCGGCCAGCATCAGGTCTGGCAGCTATGTTCAATGACGGCGAGGCTGTTGCTTGATCGACATCCGTGCGCAATCTGTTGCAGCGTCCGATTGCGGCCTGCAAAGCTATCGATCCTACCCGATAAGATCATGGAAACTGAAGGTCTGTCCGAGTACGTTTCCGATCGCGCCTTGCGGTAGGTTCGTTCCGTTGAAGCTGACCGAGTCCAGATAGAGATTGCGGTCGGTGTCGGGGGTCCCGTCCCAGTGATCGTTGAGAAAGTGGACCAGGACGATGTGATCGCCGGA